>CAMWIZ010000226.1 GCA_947174455.1 uncultured Clostridia bacterium
GTATTATTATGCAAATTAGGGTATGTAAGCCTTTTAGCGACCCACACACCCTTACAGCTAAATTTTAATTTTATACAAAATTGGAAAAAACATAGCCCCAAATTTTAAATAGAACTGATTGCATTCGGATTTTTATCTGTTTAAAATCACGAACCGCAAAGCAGCTTTATGCTTTTTCCGACAACACAGAACTTTATTTGTAAATGTAAACATAGTCAACAAAAACCGCCGTCTACACCCAAGACCTGACCTGTAATAAAAGAAGCCTTATCGCTTGCCAAAAAGCTGATTGCCTGTGCAATATCCATTGGTGTTCCGATTCTGCCGAGAGGGGTTTCCTCCGTTAGAAGTCTAACCGTTTCTTCGTCACAGTCCTGCGTCAGCATATCTGTCATGATGCAGCCGGGTGCAACGCAGTTTACAGTTATTCCGGAGGGGGCGACCTCTTTTGCAAGTGCCTTTGAAAGTCCGATTATACCTGCCTTTACTGCGGAGTAGTGAACCTCACACGACGCACCGACTGTACCCCATATTGATGATAAATTGATTATTCTGCCCGACTTTTCGTGTATCATATGCGGCAGAACAGCCTGAGAGCAGTTGAACACGCCGCCTAAATTAACGCTTACCATTTTGTTCCAGTCGTCACTTGTTATGTCTGTAAAAAGCTTTTGCTGTGCCACACCTGCATTGTTAACCAATACGTCTATCCTGCCGTATTGGTTAATGGCGAATGCAACCATTTCGTCAACTTCTGTTCTGTTTGCAACGTCGGCTTTATAAGTACAGCCTGTGCCGCCATGTTCCGCTACGTATTCTAAAATCTGTTTGGCTTTTTCTGCGTTTTTATTGTAGTTTATTATAACAGGAAAACCGAGCCGTGCAAGCTCCTTTGCGGTTTCCGCTCCAATACCCCGTGAAGCACCTGTTACAATCGCACAGCCTTTAGTCATTTACAAGCACCTTTACAATTTCGGAAACATACATTCTGTGATAGTCGTTGTCTGCATAATTTGACTTAATACTCTCGTCTATTACGCTGTCCTCGTTCAAATTCTGTGCGTACATTTTCCTGCACACAAGAACCATTTTTGCTTGTGCAAAATACGGTGCTTTCTCATCAAAGACCGGTGTAAAACCCGTTTCCTTTGCCTTGTCAATATCTCTGCCGGACCTTGTTCCGCAAAGTGTCAGTGCAGAGCGATACTCCTCACCGTAAACGGAAAGTGTGTAATAGTCGCTGTTTTCCATAAACTCGTATGTGTATCTCTGCGGACGGATAAATGTAAATGCAACAGGCTTATTCCACATAATGCCAACGCTGCCCCAGCTTGCGGTCATGGTGTTGTATTTATTCTTATCGCCTGCGGTAACTAAAGTCCAGTCCTTGCCGATGGCTTTAAAAAAGTTTTCGTTAAGTTCAAACGGTGAAATCTCTCTCATAATAATTTGCACGGCAAAGAACAGCCGTGCGTCCTCCTTTAATAAATATTTTATAAGGATTTGCAAAGGAAGAAAAAAATTCCTTTTATTCAAAAATTATGCTTGAATTACTTGAAAAATCCCTCAAAAGTTATTATACTATATTTGTATGTGGGTGTAAAGCAGATATATTTGCACAATATGCAGTGAAATTGAAATTTTATGCATTAAAATTCTGTTTGTTTTCTAAAAAATGCAAAGAATATGAATAAATATGCATAAAAGGGTTGCATTTTTGCATAAACGGTGTATAATTGTATCATCGTGATTTTACATACAGAATTTTTACATATTGATTCGGAGGTAACGGCAATGAAAAAGGATATCAAAAAGGTTGTGCTTGCTTATTCCGGTGGACTGGACACTTCCATTATTATCCCATGGCTTAAAGAAAACTACAACAACTGTGAGGTTATCGCTGTAAGCGGTGACGTTGGACAGGGTACTGAGCTTGAGGGTCTTGAGGAAAAGGCTATCAAGACAGGTGCGTCGAAGCTTTACATTGAGGATCTTAACAAGGAGTTTGTAGAGGAGTACGTTTGGCCTACCCTTAAAGCAGGTGCTGTTTATGAAAACAAGTATCTTCTCGGTACATCTTTTGCAAGACCTGTAATTGCTAAGAGAATTGTTGAAATAGCTAAGGCTGAGGGTGCAGATGCTATTTGCCACGGCTGCACAGGTAAGGGTAACGATCAGGTTCGCTTCGAGCTTGCAATAAAGGCTTTTGCTCCCGATATGGAGATTATTGCTCCTTGGAGAACATGGGAGTTCAAGTCCAGAGAGGAAGAAATTGCTTACGCTGAGGCAAAAGGTATTCCGCTTAAAATTAACAGAGAAACAAACTACTCTAAGGACAAGAACCTGTGGCACCTTTCCCACGAGGGTTTGGATCTTGAGGATCCCGCAAACGAGCCTATGTATAACAAGGAAGGCTTCTTAGAGCTTGGTGTTTCACCTGAGCAGGCTCCGGACAAGCCAACATATGTTACAATCTCATTTGAAAAGGGTATTCCTGTTGCGGTTGACGGTGAGAAGCTTGAGGCTGTTGATATTGTTAAGAAGCTTAACAAGGTTGGCGGCGAGAACGGTATAGGTATAGTTGACATGGTAGAAAACCGTCTTGTCGGAATGAAGGCAAGAGGTGTATACGAAACTCCGGGCGGAACAATTCTGTACGCTGCTCACAGCAAGCTGGAGGAAATCTGCCTTGACAGAGATACACTCCACTACAAGCAAAACGTTGCTAACCGCTTTGCAGAGCTTGTATACTTCGGTCAGTGGTACACACCTTTGCGTGAGGCTATCTCGGCATTTGTTGATTCCACTCAGCAGACAGTTACAGGTGACGTTAAGTTTAAGCTTTACAAGGGCAACATCATTGACGCAGGTGTAACATCTCCTTACTCGCTTTATGACGAGGACATCGCTACATTTGATGAGGACGAGGTTTACGATCAGAACGATTCCGCAGGATTTATAAATCTTTTCGGCTTGCCGATTAAGGTTCAGGCAAAGAAGAAAGGTCTTTAATTATAATATAATATTTGTCAGGACTTAGGATAATCCTGCATTTTTCGGAAGTATTCCAAAATTATA
>CAMWIZ010000227.1 GCA_947174455.1 uncultured Clostridia bacterium
CTGCATGTGTTGGTAAAATTTTAAAAGTAATAATAGAAACTTGTTTGCTTACCGATAATGAAAAGATAAAATTATGTGAAATTGTTTCATCTTCAAATGCCGACTTCATTAAAACGTCAACCGGTTTTTCCTCAGGCGGTGCAACCTTTGAAGATATCAAACTAATTAAAGCAAGCATTAAACCGCACTTAAAAATCAAAGCATCAGGCGGAATTTCCTCGGTAGAGGATGCCGAAAAGTTCATTGCACTCGGTGCAGACAGACTTGGCACAAGCAAAATAGTCAAAATTGTAAAACAGCAGGAGGTAATTTAAATGAGTATTCCCACACCACATAATGAAGCAAAAAAAGGCGACTTTGCAAAAACGGTTCTCATGCCCGGAGATCCGCTTAGGGCAAAATTTATTGCGGAAACATTTCTTAAAAATTCCCGACTTGTAAATAATATAAGGGGTATACAGGGATACACAGGTGAATATAACGGCATTCCCGTTTCGGTCATGGCAAGCGGCATGGGTATGCCGTCTATTGGTATTTATTCATACGAACTGTATAATTTTTACGGTGTAGAAAATATAATCCGTATTGGCTCAGCGGGTGCATTGTCCCCTGCTCTCGATTTATATGATATAGTTGCGGCAATGGGTGCCTGTACAAATTCAAACTTTGCTGCTCAATATCAGCTTAACGGAACATTTGCACCGATAGCAAGCTACAAGCTTTTGACCACATTTTCCGACACCTGCAAAGAGCAGAACATTGACGTAAAGGTAGGCAATGTTCTTTCGTCAGACGTATTCTACAGTGCCGATAATGAGTGCAACTCAAAATGGCAGTCAATGGGAGTTCTTGCTGTTGAAATGGAAGCGGCAGCTTTATACATGAACGCATTGAGAGCAGGAAAAAATGCTCTCGCCGTCTGCACTATTTCCGACTGCCCGTTTAAGGGTACTGAGACAACGGCACAGGAGCGTGAAAAATCGTTTACAAAAATGATGGAAGCGGCACTTATAACGGCTATAAGAATTTAACAATCCTAAAAATACAAAATCGTTCTATGATGATTCTCGGAACGCAGGCAGCTACAGTCTAAGGTTTATCCCATTTTAAAAAAATTTTGCACTGCGTGAAGAATTAACGAAATTAGAAAACGGCTGCTTAACCTGATGGAAAAAGGAGTTAAAACATGAAAATAAATCGTATATTTCTAATCGTTCTTGACAGCATGGGAATAGGTGAAATGCCCGATGCAGACAACTACGGCGACAAAGGTTCAAACACACTAAGAGCAATTTCGCAGTCGACTAAGTTCAATATTCCTACTCTGCAAAGACTTGGTATCGGCTGCATAGACGGCATAGATTATCTTGAAAAACCTTCATCGCCAACAGCCGCTGTTGCAAGAATGACAGAAGCGTCAAAGGGAAAAGACACAACTATAGGTCATTGGGAAATAAGCGGTGTTGTTTCAAACTCTCCCCTGCCAACCTATCCTGACGGCTTCCCCGATGAAATTATATCTGAGTTCGAGAAACAGACCGGCAGAAAAGTACTTTGCAACAAACCATACTCAGGTACTGAGGTTATAAAGGATTTTGGCAAACAGCACGTTGAAAGTGGAGATTTAATTGTGTATACAAGCGGCGACAGTGTCTTTCAGATTGCCGCACACGAAGATGTTGTGCCTGTTCAAACACTTTATGATTATTGTAAAATTGCACGAAATATTTTGACAGGAAAACACAGCGTCGGCAGAGTAATAGCACGTCCGTTTACAGGCAAAAACGGCAATTATACACGAACTTCAAACCGACATGATTTTTCCCTCAAACCACCAAGAAAAACTATGCTTAACTATTTATGCAAGAGCGGATTTGATGTTATCTCTGTTGGAAAAATCAATGACATTTTTGCAGGCAGCGGAATAACCGAAAAATATTCTACAAAAAACAATTCCGATGGGATGGCTGTCGCCGATAAGCTTCTTGATAAGAATTTTAATGGACTTTGTTTTATAAATCTTGTAGATTTTGATATGCTGTACGGCCACCGTAACGACATAGACGGATATGCTAACGCACTTAGTAAATTTGATGCTTGGCTTAACAGTTTCATCAGCAAAATGCACAGTAATGACCTTGTTATGATAACTGCCGACCACGGCTGCGATCCTTCTACAAAAAGCACAGACCATTCTCGGGAATATACACCTCTTATTATGTACGGTGAAAATATTACCCCGACTAACCTCGGAACAAGGAATAGCTTTTCAGATATAGCCGCAACAATTCTTGACATCTTCGGCGTGAAAGAAAGTACTGAGGGTAAAAGCTTTGCAAATAAAATTATTTCTTGTAAAAACACATCCGACGCAGAACTTCTCAACATCGCAAAGGAGGCTGCAAAGAACTCGTATTCCCCATACTCGAAGTTCAAGGTCGGTGCAGCACTGCTGTGCGATGACGGCTCTGTATTTTCAGGATGCAATGTAGAAAATGCTTCCTTCGGTGCAACAAATTGTGCAGAAAGTACCGCTGTTTTCTCTGCTGTTGCAAACGGAAAACAACGCTTTACCGCCATCGCCGTTGCAGGAACAAAGGACGGAATTGTGTTCAACAACATAACTCCTTGCGGCATATGCAGGCAGGTTTTAAACGAGTTTTGCAATGATGATTTTAGAGTAATATTACCGCAAAATGACAATATTAAAGTCTTACCGTTTTCGGAACTTCTTCCAAATGCGTTTGATAAATTTTAGACAGCATTTATACCAGTTTCCAAAGTTATAGCAAAGATGCGAATACAAAACTTATATCGCAATATATTGATATTAATCTTTGTTAAATTAAAAAGCCGTATCCCCTAAACAGAGTGGATACGGCTTTTTAACTTAAGGAACCCCTGAATAAATACCGCCTGACGGCTTGGCACTCATCTTGCTTGCGGCTTTTCGTCAACTTGAACTTAAATCCCTTGAAATACGTCAGTATTCCTGCGGTATTTTCGCCCAATTTGCCTGAAAATCCGACTTTGCAATCTAAGCACCATATTTAATCAGTGCT
>CAMWIZ010000228.1 GCA_947174455.1 uncultured Clostridia bacterium
GGCTGCCTTTGCGGTAATGCCCAAAGGATTTAAAATTCTGTCAAGCTCTGCCACCTTGCCCTTATTATTGGATGCGATGATAAAATCCCTCATAATCACTTGTCCTTCTCGTCAACGGCAAAAAGTGCTTTTGCAAAGCTCTGAGGATCAAACTCCTGCAAATCATCAATCTGCTCACCGACACCTATATATTTAACAGGAACGTCCAGTTCCTCTTTTATGGCAAGAACTACGCCGCCCTTTGCTGTACCGTCAAGCTTTGTAAGAACTATGCCTGTAATACCGGCTGCGTTTTTAAATTCTCTTGCCTGATTAACAGCATTTTGACCTGTTGTAGCATCAAGTACAAGCAAAACCTCCTTGTCAGCTTCCGGCAGTTCCCTGTCAATAATTCTGCTTATTTTTGCAAGCTCGTCCATAAGGTGCTTTTTGTTATGAAGTCTGCCTGCCGTATCACATATAACAACGTCTGCATTTCTCGCCTTAGCTGCCCTTATGGAATCGAAAACTACCGCAGCGGGGTCTGAGCCCTCTGTCTGCTTTACAATGTCACATCGGCTTCTATCTGCCCATACCTCCAACTGCTCAATGGCAGCGGCACGGAATGTATCGGCAGCCGAAAGCAGCACCGTTTTACCGTCACGTCTTAGGTTATTTGCAAGCTTACCTATAGTGGTAGTCTTGCCGACACCGTTTACACCTATAACAAGGATAACCGAAGGCTTTGTGCCGATATTAAGCTCCTGTCCGCCCTCCAGCATATCTGCAACAATGCTTTCAAGCAAACGGTGTACCTCCATCGGATTTGTAACACCCTCTTTTTTCACTCTTTTTCTAAGCTCCTCGCAGATTTTCTCCGCTGTGTGAATACCGACGTCCCCCATTACCAAAAGCTCCTCCAGCTCCTCAAAAAGGGATTCATCTATTTTGGTAAAGGATTTAAGCATTGAGTCTATCTGACCAACAACCGTGTCTCTTGTTTTTTTAAGACCCTCTTTTATTTTTGAAAACAAACCCATATTATCACCCTCATCTTAAATTTGTAAAACCTGCCGCAACCTCTGTGGTATGAAGCTCCAACAGTTTGGAGATACCCTCGTCCTGCATGGTAACTCCGTAAAGTACGTCAGCCTCCTCCATCGTACCTCGTCTGTGAGTGATAAGGATAAACTGAGTATTGTCGTTCATTCTTCTTAAATACTGTGCAAACCTGTCTACATTTACCTCATCAAGAGCCGCCTCTATCTCGTCCATAACACAAAACGGTGCAGGGCTTACCTTCATAATGGCAAAGTACAATGCTATTGCAACCAATGCTCTTTCTCCGCCGGACAAGGACTCCAAATGCGATACTATCTTTCCCGGGGGATGACAGTTAATGTCTATACCGCTGTTCAAAATATCCTCCTCATTGGTAAGGGAAAGCGACGCCTTTCCTCCGCCGAAAAGCTCAGTAAAGGTTTCACCGAAATTCTTGTTGATAAGTGCAAAGCGTTCGATAAATATTTCTTTCATCTGCTTAGTTAAATCACCGATGAGTAAGATAATCTCTTTCTTTGACTTTTCCACGTCACCAACCTGATTTTTCATAAACTCGTAACGCTCTGCAACTTCTTTGTACTCATCAATAGCAGCTACGTTTACACTTCCCAGTGCCTTAATCTTAGACTTTAACTCACTCAGACGTTTCTGTGCGGCTGATATATTTTCTATTTTCTCCGCCTCTTCCTCGGCTTGTCTGCGTGTAAGCTCGTATTCGTCCCAAAGCTTAGATATTATATCGTCATATTGCTTGTTGAGATTAAGTTTTCTTTCCTCTAATCTTGCAAGCTCCTTACCAACATTTTCTTTTTCAGCCGACTTATCACGTTCAAGCTGTCTCAACTGAGACGAACGCTTCTCAAGCTCCGCTCTTTTCTCGCTCAGCTCAACTATTTTTTGATTATTCTCGGCTATCGCCATTTTAAGAGTGGTTTCCTCGTCCTTAGCTGCACGAATTTTCTTTTCGGTTTCTGAAATTTGTTTTTTTACAAACTCCGTTTCCTCCAAAATCTCCTTACGCTTTATCTCCTGATTAGATCCTATGGACTCGGCATTTTCAATTTCTGAGTTAAGTGCTTCAATATCCTTTTCGATTGTAACCGTTTCCAGCTTAATATCCTGCAAACGCTGCGTCAGACTGTCACGCATTTCACCCTGCTTATGAAGCTGACCCGACAAGCTCTCAATAACACCCTTTGCAAGGTTCATCTCACGTTCGAGCTTTTCAAGCTCACCCTCGGCTTTAGAGAGTGCCTCAGTAAGAACTGTTTCACGCTGTGCACATTCTGCTTTTTCCTTATTCAAATCAGCTATGGACTCGTTAAGAATACGCAGCTGTTCCTCAGACGAACGGCATTCAGCCTCAATTCTGAACTTATCCTCCTGAGCCTCGCTAAGTGCTGTCCTTGCGGAGGTAAGCTTTGCTTCAATACTGCCGTAATCCGCCTGTGACTGAATGAAAAGCTGTTTTGCTTTCTCTGCATTTTCGGCTATTGCCGCCGCTGCCTTCTTTTCCTTTTCAATCTCGCTTACACGGCTGAGCAGACCCGTTTTTCTGTTGAGTGAACCACCTGTAAGCGAACCGCCTGCATTTACGACTTGTCCGTCAAGAGTAACAACCCTAAAACGGTAGCTGTATCGTTTGGCGATATTAACCGCACTGTCAAGGTCTGTCGCTATGCAAATTCTGCCCAAAAGTGAACGCAGAATACCACCATACTGCTCATCGCAGGAACACAGGGTACTCGCTACACCCACAAAGCCTTGACAGGAGTCCAGCCCGTTTTCTTTAAGTTCACTGCCCTTAATTGTGGACATTGGCAGAAAGGTTGCACGTCCTGCATCACGCTGTTTTAAAAAAGCTATTGCTCTTTTTGCATCATCTTCAGTTCCTGTTACTATGTTCTGCATTGCCGCACCGAGAGCTGTTTCAATAGCAACGGCATATTCCGACGGTACTTTTATAACTCTTGACACAGGACCGTGTATT
>CAMWIZ010000229.1 GCA_947174455.1 uncultured Clostridia bacterium
CCTCCATACTGTGATAAACAAGCAAATCAGTGTTGCCTGTACTTCTGTGGAATGCGGAAATCTGTGCCAAAATGACATCTCTTCCCTTTGGGTCAAGCCCTGCCGTAGGTTCGTCAAGAATAAGAACATCCGGATTCATCGCTATAACTCCCGCAATAGCTGCACGTCTTTTTTCTCCACCCGAAAGCTCAAACGGCGATTTATCCAAAAGCTCAGGCTTCAAATCAACAAACTTTGCCGCCTGTATTACCCTTTGCTTAATCTCGTCCTTAGAAAGTCCCATATTAGTGGGTCCAAAGGCTATATCCTTTGCAACCGTTTCTTCAAACAACTGATATTCGGGATACTGAAATACCATGCCTACCTTAAAACGTACGCTTCTTATTTTCTTTGGATTTTCCCAAATATCCACACCGTCAAGCTTAATTTTGCCGGACGTGGGTTTTATAAGTCCGTTAAGCATTTGTATAAGTGAGGATTTTCCCGAACCCGTATGACCGATTATTCCTATAAATTCGCCTTTGTGAACCTCAAACGAAACGTTTTTAACGGCGGTCTTTTCAAAAGGTGTACCGACACCGTAGGTCAATGACAAATTTTCTGCTGTAATTATTGATGACATTTTTGCACCCCCATTGACGCTTATCTCTTCGCAGTGCTTTTTTGTGCAAGAACCTTTTCGATAGCGTCCGCACACTCAGACGGATTAAGCGGATACGAAGTTATATTTACACCCGCAGATTTCAGCCTGTAAGCAAGCTCCGTTGACTGGGGAACATCAAGACCGTGTTTCTTCAGCAGTTCAACTTTGCCGAATATATCTCTCGGCTTTCCCTCAGTAAGTATTTTGCCTCCGTCCATGACGACAAGCCTGTCCGCCAATGCAGCCTCATCCATATAATGTGTTATGAGAATTACGGTTATATTCTTTTCTTTGTTTAGCTTTACAACCGTATCCATAACCTCCTTACGACCCTGTGGGTCAAGCATAGCTGTTGGCTCGTCCAAAACTATACATTCAGGTTCCATGGCAATAATCCCCGCAATGGCTACCCTCTGCTTTTGACCGCCCGAAAGCTTGTGCGGTGCGTGTTTTCTGTATTCGTACATATCCACCGCTTTCAAGGCAGAATCCACTCTTTTGCGAATTTCATTTGGCAAAATTCCCAAATTCTCAGGTCCGAAAGCAACATCTTCCTCAACTATACTTGCCACCAACTGATTGTCGGGATTTTGCAGTACAAGACCAACTTTCTTTCTTATGTCAAGAATATGCTCCTCGTCGGTTGTATCCATACCGCAAACCACGACCCTTCCGCTGTCCGGGATATGAAGTCCGTTAAACATTTTCGCAAGGGTGGATTTGCCCGAACCGTTATGTCCGAGCAGGGCTAAAAACTCACCTTTCTTTACAGATAAGCATATGTTATCGAGAACGTTGAGGTTATTTCCGCCTTCCGTGTCCTCTTCGTATCTGAATGTTACGTTTTCTACATCTATAAACTGCATTTCTTTCATCTCTTCAAAATCTTTGAATATTACTTTTGCCAAACAGCGGTTGAACCGCACGGCAGTACAAGCCCTGTTTGCGATACGGGCAGACCTATTTCGTCCGCACTTACATTTCCGCCATATTTTTTCAGCAGCACAGTACCCAACAGGTACTGCATAACAGCAGGCGATAAACCTGTTGTATAAGAATTAAGTACAAAAAACTCCGGATTGTCGGAAAGAACCTTTGAACACAGCTCCACAAGCGGAAACAACTGCTCCTCAAGCTTCCATACCTCACCGTTTGGACCTCTGCCGTATGACGGCGGATCCATAATGATTGCATCGTAGCGGTTTCCCCTGCGTATCTCACGCTGAACAAATTTAATGCAGTCGTCCACAATCCATCTTACAGGCCTGTCAGCAAGGGAGGAAAGCTGAGCATTTTCTTTCGCCCACTGAACCATACCTTTTGAGGCATCAACATGGCACACCTTTGCACCTGCCTGCAGGCAAGCCAAGGTAGCACCTCCTGTGTAAGCAAAGAGATTAAGTACATTGATTTGCCTGTCTAACGAGCCGATTTTTTCAATAAAAAAGTCCCAATTTGTAGCCTGTTCGGGGAAAATTCCCGTATGTTTAAATCCCATGGGTTTGACACCGAAAGTGATTTTATCATTATAAGAAACCTGCCAAACCTGCGGCAGCGGTTTGTACTGCTCCCATTTTCCGCCGCCCTTGCTTGAACGGTGGTAACGAGCATAGGCGTTTTTCCAAAGAGGATTATCTTTTTCTGTTTTCCAAATAATCTGTGGGTCGGGACGTATAAGTATCTTATCTCCCCAGCGTTCCAGCCGTTCACCGTCAGACGTATCTATAAGTTCATATTCTCTCCAATTAGTTGCTCGCATAAAATTTACCTCATATAAATAAGTTAACCTAATCTCTCTCTTATAAGCTCTGCCACAACATTTGCAAGGTCTGTTATCTCTTTGTAGTCCTCACCTTCAAGCATTACTCTTATGAGAGGTTCTGTACCCGATGCTCTTACAAGTATTCTGCCCCTGTTGTTAAGCTGCTCCTTAACCTTGTCAATTTCGGCTTTGATAACTTTATCGGTGTAGAACTTAACCTTGTTTTCACCTGAAATTTTCACATTGATAAGAACCTGTGGAAATCTCTGCATAATCTCGGCAAGCTCTGAAAGCTTTTTGCCGCTTCTTCTGATTATGCTCATAAGCTGAACGCCTGTAAGCTGACCGTCACCTGTTGTGCCATAGTCAAGAAAAATAACATGACCCGACTGCTCACCGCCTAAATTATAGCCGTTTTCAAGCATACTCTCAAGCACATATCTGTCGCCAACCATCGTTGACGCAAACTTCATGTCGTTTTCGTCACAGAAACGGTTAAATCCCATGTTAGTCATAACCGTTCCGACAACTGTCGAGTTTTTAAGTAATCCCCTATCCTTTAAATCCTTTGCACAAATTGCTATAAGAAAGTCCCCGTCAACCAAATTGCCGTTCTCGTCCACAGC
>CAMWIZ010000230.1 GCA_947174455.1 uncultured Clostridia bacterium
CCGCGGTTATAACAACCGTCAGGGCGGATATAACAACCGCAATAATTCATTCAAAAAATATGAATAAAGAGCGTGTGGTATATGTTGACTGCGTAATTCATGACATTATCAGGAAAACATCATCTCACAAAGAAAACGCAATGTTCACATATTATCCTATATACTGCTACACATACAAAGGCGATAAACATATTGTAAGAAGTAGTCTTGGTGTTACAGAACCACCTGTAAAAGGAAAGAAAATCAAACTGCCTATAGACAAGGTTAAAGGCGGACCGCTCGAATATAGAGACATAGGGAAATCTTTTTTACTTGGAATAATCCTTTTGTTTATGTGTGCCACATTCATTGTGACTATTATTTTATACTAATACTGTTATCTATTTAATTTAACCGAGGTACAGCAATGACGTACCTCGGTTAAATTTATTTTATAGTATTTGAATATTATACAAAAACTACAAAATAAGAAAAGCCACAGACGTTTCGCTCTGTGACTTTAATCTAAAAATGTTATAGTTTTATGGACTTAACCTTTTCTTCTTGCACGCCTCATAGGGTTTTCTCCACCCTTTTTAAGTGACGATATTTTCTCATCGCTCTGCTGCTTAAATTTAGACATCATATCTTCAAAGGAAGTTGGAGTGCTGCTCTTCTGCCAAACAAAATCTCCCGGTGAATTGTTACTCTTAACGGGCGGTCGATTATTGTAGGTTCTTCTTTGGCCTCTATTATTATCATTATGGAAATTCTTACCGTTCTGCTGTCCACCACGTTTTTGGTACCCGCCACGGTTGTTTTGTTTGCCGTTGCCACTATTGGGATTTTCAGCCGTTTGTTTCATTGACAAACTAATTTTTCCGTTATCACCTATCGCCAAAACCTTAACCTTAACTGTTTGACCCTCTGACAAAAAATCTGACACATTTTCTACATAGGCAGAAGAAATCTCCGAAATATGAACCATACCGGACTTTCCCTCAGCCAATTCAACAAACGCACCAAATTTTGTAATACCTGTAACCTTGCCCTCTAAAATACTTCCTACTTCAATTTGCATAAGATACGATGCTCCCCCTCAAAATTATTAACTTATTTTATGCTGATTTATATAAAAACGTGCCGGACACACGTCATACCAAACACTACCAGTTGGCATTAAAATTAATTACTCGCAATTCTACAGAATAAAAGCAGATAAGCTCGCTTTATTCACCCGCAATATTTATAAATACACGCTCACCTTGCTTCGAGTAGTCGAACTCCTCTCTTGCAACCCGCTCAATATAAGCATCGTTTTCATCATCATCAAGCTCGTATACCTGTTTAATTTCGTTATTTTTGAGTTCCTGAATAGCTATAGAATCCTGAAAAGCCTTCAGCTCCTCTTTTCTGCGAGATATCTCTATTTGCTGATTTACTAAAGTAAAAACGGCATAAAACGCAAAAATAACCAAGGTCAAGCTAAGGATAATGTTAATACTCCGTCTTCCCTTTGATTTTTTAACTTTTCTCATATATTTTTCCTCTTGTAAAGTCCACATAGGGACTATATATACACTTGTCACAAAACATTGTCAAAAGAAGTTCGACTGCTGCATTTTTCTGATACGGCACTCTATAACGACATTATTATTTAAATAACCATAGCGGAAAGAGTTAAGATACAAACACCCAATCTCTCCATTATACATTACAATGATTATACACTATTCTTAGGTGCCATTGCAAGATGTTTTTTTAATTTGTATCAACTTTTTTATTTTTATTGTAAAAAATTGATGCAATAACAAAGAATACATTTTTGCATTTTTCTGCCAGCAATCCTGCCGCGGTGTTAATCTTGTCATTTAAGAATTTTATCCCAGAAGAAATAAGCGACAACAGCCGCTTTATAACCGAAAATACAAATCCGCTAAGCATTCCAAAAGAATATCTGTATGCAACTGCACCGAATAAAATTCCAATTAAAACAAACAGTCTTATATGACCATGTACAACTGTTTGAGAATACAAAAAAGTAAAAACTGCTGTCAACGACATAAAAACTATATCCTGACAGGTAACCGCACGTTTGTCGGCAAAACCAAGGTAACGGAGCAGTCGGAAAAAATCATAAAACAACCCGACAAAGATTCCAAAAATGAACGAAAAGTAGAAAACCTCGCACTGAACATAAACTGACAAATGCATAATGTCACCACCGCTTTATCTGAAAAGCTTTTTGAAAATATTTCCCGCAGGCTGATTATCAGTGTAGATTAGTGAAGATATTTCCCCCTCTACAGCCAGCTCACCGCTGTCTATGGAAAGCTTTGAGATATTAAGACGCTCCCCGTGAATTGTCAGTTGTCCGTAATCTGTGTATGCAACGACCGTTCTCTCATCGAAACTGTCAACATCATTTATTCCTGTAACGGTAAGACGTGAACGGTTGTCTAACATAAGTATGTTAGGACTCTTTGGTTTTGTGCTTGCATCTGTCATAATCAACACTCCCAAAAACTTACAGGCGGTACTTACGGTATCACCCTAAATATAATCACCCAAAGCGTATGCTTCTTTATAATATTTATTAGTCTGTGGGGGAAAATATGACACTCTGACTCAGCACACTTTCATTAACATAATGAAAAGTAAAACAACACCATGATGTTAAACCATTTCTATTAAGGCAAAACCCTGTACATCAGCGGTGCATCATCCTTTTTGGCATACTCGTTGATAGAAACAATCTCCGCTCTAAAAGGTTTTGCTCCAAGCTGAACTTCTATTACATCGCCTACCTTAACTGCATATGACGCACGTTCCGGCTTGTTATTTACAAGGACTCTTCCTGCATCGCAGGCTTCGTTTGCTATAGTTCTTCTTTTAATAATTCTTGATATTTTCAAATACTTATCCAATCTCATACAAGCACCTCTTTTTCCGATAAAATCAAGTCGGTGCAGTTCAAAAAGAGCTGCACCGTCACAGTAATAATTACTTTTTATCGACAATTTCCTTAAAAC
>CAMWIZ010000231.1 GCA_947174455.1 uncultured Clostridia bacterium
TAATAACAGGTGCTGCCCCAAAATAGGAATAGAATTTCCCATTATAGTATGCCCTATCCCAAAAACTGCCGCTGATTCCCTCGTGCTTACGTTCACTTCTGTCGTAAATATTCTCTGCACGGTCAAAATTTGACGTATCATAATCCAAGTCCAAGTTTAACTGCCCTTTTTGAAAAGCATCAAACAACTGTATATACTGATCCTGAGCGTTAATGTTAGATATAGGATAATCTTGCAGCAAAGAAACATCAGATGCAGAATTTGCAATAACAACTGCACTGCACATGATGCAGCCACACAGCACTACTGTAACCATAAATAGCAGCGGCGGATGACGGTCGGAAAGCTTAACATTCCAAAGCTTATATTTAATAACAAGTGCTATCAAAATAATAATACCGAATCGTAGGAAATTAAATCTAAAACTCGGAATTTTGTTGATAGATATGTCTGTAATCTCTACGGGAGTATCAAGCTTGTCAAATGATATACGAAGGCTTTTAACGTTTCCATAAGAGCTAAGCATAATATAGTTTTCTGTGTCATTGTACGCATACAAATTTATATCATTTGAGTTATAATCAAAGCCTTTTTCATATGCAAAATTGTCATCGGTAAACGATACAGTAATAGGTACATAGATACCTGAACCGTTAACAGTCAGACTGACATTATGCATTTCGGAATTAATATCATTAAAAGTAATATCTCCCCCACTTACAGATATTTTTCCATCATAAAAAGAAATATTACCTTTATAACTGCCGATGCTTTGGGAATCAAGCGGCATTTCCATACATTCACCGCCACTTATTACCATTCTAATAGCCGAAATATTTGCAATAAACATCTCCAGCAAAACGCAAGTTATAATGAAAAAAATTAACATCTTATATTTTTTCAAAACAGACATCGCTTACCTCCTATGACTGATTGTGAAAAGCACTATGCATATCAACATAGTGCAGTAAATCCTTAACAATTATATCACAAACAGCACAAAAATCAATAGTAGTGACACTTATATCACTTCTTTATGACATTTTTTTGACTATGACGTGATAACATTTTGATAGCACATAAAGTATCACCGAGGCTATCTAAAATCCTTAATAAAAATTTCAGATAACCTCGGTGATTGGGGTGTATATACAAAACATAAGTAGCAGACAGTTCTACATTTAAGGTTGACTCTCCTCTATTTTTGAGCTAACAACACCTTTTGAATTTGTATCAGTTTTTGAGTTAAGTTCACTACTGCTTTAACTTCTATCTAATTTTGAGTTAAGTTCATTACTTACTGTTTTTTTCTCATCAATACTTGAAGATTTCTCATCTTTCGAGTTTAGCCCATCAACGCTTGAGTTTTCCTCATCTTTCGAGTTTAACTCGTCAGTGTCTGAGTTTATTTTCTCTGACAGGTTTGGCTCATTATCACTTGATAAATCTTCAGTCTTATTTGTCGGTATATCAGATGCTCGGCTCATTACAGGAATGTCATCTGTTGAAATATCTGCACTTTTTCCTATAAATAAGCGGCTATCCATAACCTCATAATTTATATAAATTCCTTTACCGTCCCCATAAACCGCCTTACCGTTAGTCAAAGTAAGTTTTTCATTATCAAACTCCGTTATTAATTCACAGTTCGTCTCCGGAAATACTGCCGTAAATCCGCTTATCTCACTTGTGAAATAAATGTCCGCATCACATTGAGAAGCAGAAATATTTATTTTTTTGGGTGAATTTCCCAAACAAAGATAGGCACTGCCGGAACCTGTTACAAAATCCAACATATCAACTATACCCTCGTAATGAAAATCTCCGCAGTTGGCAGTACATTTCAATGTTCCTATATTTGTACCGAAGAAATCCAAATCAGACTGCCATGTATTGATATCAAGTTTTTTTACCGAACAAGAATTTAACATTATGTCACCGGTATAGCCGTCCAAGCTAACCTTATTCGCATATATGTCCGAAAGCTTAATTTCGCCTGTTTCGACAGTAACACTTATTTCACTCATTTTATTTGCAAGCTTTTCGGGGATTTGTACAACAAGATCCTTAGAACAATTTTGCGGTATAAACGCATTACTGTTTGTGTAACGAATATCCAAAGCTTTTCCCGAACTTCTGTAAAATGCATGGCCACCGCTGCTGCCACTTAAAGTAACTATAATATCATCGCTGTCAGTAACGCAACATACGTATATATTTCCGCAGTACCAATGGATATTCAGGCTGTCCATCAGTCCATCGGAAGAAATATTAACAGTTGAATCTGAATCCAATATACTATACATGCTTTGGTCGTAGACCTCATACGTATCCTCATCGTATTCATAGACAGGACCCTCATCATAGTTAGCAAGTGCTATTCCCAACACAAGTATTACTGTACACAAGGCAAAGGCAACGATCAAAACGCAAATTCTTTTAATGTAGGTTTCCTTCATACTTGTCCGCCTCCTTTAAAAATAACAGATTTAGAAAATTCTTTATAATTCTGTTCATAATAATTGCCATGACAAAGATTATCCAAGTAACGCCCCAAGCACCGGTATCATAGCTTAAAATAAAATAGGCAAACAGTGCCGTAACAAGCACCACAGCATTAAGTACAATATATAGTGACAACTTTAAATTATCGCAAATAAAATTTCCAATTTTTCGATATACCTTACAGATAAATAAAAACGGTGCCGGCATATTATATTGTGACAATATTTTCGACTTTTCAAAAATAAGCTTTACTCTTTTGTAGAAATAGGTAGCACCAATGGCACAGCACAAAATAAAACACGATAAGGTAAAAGCAGCACCCCCATAAGTTTCTATAATGCTAAGTGGAGCAAGTGCAAGAATATACAGCATTACCGACATTGAAAAAGCAAAGGCAGACAAGAATCTTTGACGACTGAACATTTGCTTTGTGTATCCGCTACCCTTCTCAAACTGCATTTTTTTAAAAGCTTCGGTACATCTGTCCTTTTTAATCCTATAC
>CAMWIZ010000232.1 GCA_947174455.1 uncultured Clostridia bacterium
CAGTTCATATATATGTATAGAGTTTACCGTAATATCACCGGAATACTTGTACGGGACAATATACCTTTTCTCACCAAAAAGGACGTTGGGCCACATATCAAGTGTATGCTCGACAGAGCTTCCTCTAAAATTATAGTCACGGACTATTCTTCTGAACAGTCTAAGCTCCGCTGCGGTTAAAAGATATCCTCCTCCGCTTTCAGCCCTTATGCCCTGCTTTACCGAAATGTACATTTTTCGCAAGCCGAGTGTTGACTTTATATGTTTTGTAAAAATAGGGTTGAGCGCGTGTATGCCCTCAATAATTGCTATAGAATCATTGTGCAAGTTAATCTGCACTGTTTCTTCCTTAGGTTTGCTTAGTGCAAAATCGAATTGTGCAATTTCACACGAACCTTTATCCAACAAATCACCGATACATTTTTCTATCATTGGTACATTCAAAGCGTGAACCGTTTCAAAATCCGGCTTGTTGTCAGGAGTTCTGGGGACATTATCTTCACCGAGATAAAAATTATCCATAGATACAATCTCCGAACCGCAGCCCAAGTTGAGAAGCTCTTCCTGCAGCATTTTTGCAGTGGTTGTCTTGCCAGATGCTGACGGTCCCGACAGCATTACTACCTTGCAGGGAAACCTTGAATTTACGATACTGTCTGCTATGGACTTAACGTCATCTCTAAATGCCTGCTCAGCAGTCATTACAAAAAATTCAGGATCTGACAAAGCAAGCTTGTTTATTTCTTTAAGGGTAAGTGCATATCGTCTGTAAGTATTAGTGATATTCAGCATAGAAGGACTCAATCCTTTCCTTACGTTTTACCAGCTCATCAAATCTTCCTATATATTCGTATGGATACTTAAAATTAAATATTCTTTCGAGATAATCTTTTTTGCTGTCTTTTAGCTTGCTCACAGCACCTGCCCCGCAAGCAAGAATAGTATGTGTTTCGTCCATAACAAAGACGTTGTAAATTCCCTCTTTGCCTCTTTTCGACCAACCTGTATTTTCCAAATTTCCTACCATTCGGCTTTGTCTGTACAGATAATAAGGGAAATACCCATTATCATGGAGTTTTTTGTTTGCATAGGACAGCATTTTTGCAGTTGCCGCTGCTTCATCTGCGTACAATTCCTTACCGCTTTGAGTGAGATTGGAGGAGCGTTTCATCGAAAGGGTATGAATAGTAACGCTTTCGGGGTCAAGCTCTGTAATCTTATCGAGAGTTGCCACAAAGCTGTTATAGCTTTCATTAGGCAGACCGGCAATCAAATCCATATTTATATGATTAAAGCCAAGCTTTCTGGCAAGAGTGAACGCATCAAGTGTCTGTTCGGCGGTATGACGTCTTCCGATAATTTTAAGAATTTCATCGTTAAGCGTCTGTGGGTTAATGCTTATTCTGTCAACACCACAGCCGATAATTGCCGCAAGCTTGTCACGGGTAATAGTATCGGGACGACCTGCCTCAACAGTAAATTCACGACAGTGTGTCATGTCAAAGGACGCCTTAACAGTGTTTAAAACTCTGTCAAGCTGCTGTGCATTAAGGGTTGTAGGAGTACCTCCACCCATATAAACCGATTCCAAACGCAAGCCAAGCTTTTTTGCATACCCGGCAGTCAGTTCAATTTCTCTGCACAAAAGGTCAACGTAAGGCTGCACCAAATGCTTTGTACGCTCGACAGAGGCAGATACAAAGGAACAATAGCTGCATCTGCTTGGGCAGAACGGAACAGAGATGTACAGACTGAATGACTCGGGACGTGAAAGCGCTATAATTTTACTTTCATTCTGCTCTGTTTCAACGGACAGATCTGTTTTTTCCTGTGATACCTTAAAGTTATTAAGAAAGGTTTCCTTGGCGGAATTAAGACCGCCGTCCTTTGCCAAACGTCGGAATAGCTTTATCGGACGAACACCTGTAAGAACTCCCCACGGTGGATTTATATTTGTTATACCCTTAAGTATTTCAAACAGGGCTAAAGCCATTGTAAGCTCAGCATCTTCATTACCTGAAACTAATTTTTCCGCCGATGCCGTTTCACCGTCAATGCAGACAGAAACGGACACTTTATTTTCGCTCTCCCCTTGTGAAAGCTCCGTATAAATATAAGGAATTTCCAACAACTCAGTCTGTTCTCTTGTTACTTCCAGCTTATCGTTTGGGAAAAAAATTCTCGTGAGATTCTCTATTTCATAGTGGTAATTGTGATTTTTAATATATATCTTCATAATTCACTCTGCCAAAATAAGGGTTATTTTTTTGCTCATAAACGAGCGTAGTTGCCTGACCGTGGCCCGTATAAATCTTGTAATTCCCGTCTAAATCACCAATTTTCTTGAGCGACTGCATCATTTGCGACATATTGCCCGTTGGCAAATCCGTTCTGCCGTAGGAGGAAAAAAAGACCGTATCGCCCGAAAAGATTACTCCCTCACCGATTAGGCAGATTGAGCCTGCCGTATGTCCCGGAGTGCTGATAATCTTAAAGCTGCTCTTTCCCAGTGTAAATACATCACCGTCATGAAGCACAGTGTCGCACCTTATAGGAGCATACGGATTGTCAGGGAACACAGATGCCGAAAGGTTGAGGTAATTATCGCTCAAAAACGGTACGTCATGCTCGCCGATAAGAACCTTTGCACTACATTTTTCAAGAATATCGTTAACACCGCCTATATGGTCGTAATGACCGTGTGTAAGAACAATGTATTTTACATTATCGTAGCCCAAGTCGGACAACGCCTCGTCAAGCTTCTTTGAAAAATCACCCGGATCAATAACCGCTGTAACCCTGCTTTCGCAGTCGGTTACTATATAGCAGTTAGTAGGATGATACCCCACGGGAATAGTCTGTATATCTATCATAACAACACCTCACTGTTTATTATTTCCAATCTTCTGTATCAAGCATAAGTGTAACGGGTCCGTCATTGAGAAGATTAACTTTCATATCCGCTCCAAAGATTCCAGTTTCAACAACTGGGATTTG
>CAMWIZ010000233.1 GCA_947174455.1 uncultured Clostridia bacterium
CGTAAGAGTATAAGCCCTACTCGTTACGACTTATGAAGCTAATTCTGCACATGATTTTAATCATAGTGCAATTAGATAACTTTGTCAAGCCTGTACTTGTAGAATATTCTGCCGGTGCAGGCTTGATTTTTTAAATAAAACTGAATAGATCCGTAAAGAGAGAGGATACAAAAGTACCGATAATAGCTTCGCCACGACCTCCGGTGCGTTAGCAACCGGAACCCAATCAGGGAAAGCGAGCCAATCAAGAACCAGTTGATTGCTACCTTCGGTAACTGGGTAAGATAAGCCAAAAGCTTATCTGTTTAATACGTGGCGGGGAATTAAAAGAGCATCGTTGATGCCCCATCAGGCACAGGAGAACGTATCTCTTTACGATAAGAAAAACAAACTAACGTGTGATACCCATGTAGTATCTAAGTTATATTTTTTAGATAGTACGAAAAGTTGTGTTTTGGGTTAAAAGCACAACTCTTTGTACTATGGTCCGAGTGACAGGAGTCGAACCTGCGGCCTCTTGAACCCCATTCAAGCGCGCTACCAAACTGCGCCACACCCGGAAATCACTGCTCAGATATTATAGCACACACACAGAAAAAATGCAAGCACCTTTTTACATTTTTTATCTTTGTATAAATGTTGTAATAATTTACCGCATAAGTCGTTGTTTAAAGATAACTACGTATTTAGAGGAACTATAAACGATACCACCTATCATCCTTTATTCTGCCATTACGAGATTTAAAGTTATAAGGATTGGGAGAGGGTCTTAACTGTACAGTCAATAACAATATGTGGCATAAAATTTTGTTACAGAAAAATATAAGAAAACTGAAGCAAGTTATAGTATCGTACAAAAAATTCACGATATTGTCAAGTTAAGTGCAGCTATGTATTAGCACTGTGTTTAATAAACAGTTTTGGGGAAAGAACAGTGCGAAACATTTCAGTAATATTGTTGATTATTGCAGCAGTATACTATGCTCGTGCAACAATTAGCAAATCTTTCCTTCCAGCTTAAAATATACTCCTTTACATAAAAATAGAGCGTATAGACTAATTTCTATAAACTCTATTTTTATGTATTTTTGTCTTTGTAGTTCAGCTAAACACCCATGCCCCAATAACGAGAGTTACTTTCGCTACTAAATTTAATAGCGTAGAATGTCATTAACATCATAGCAAGTCAACCATGTTTATCTTTGAGAAATAAGTCTTTTTACCTCATCATTCTATTCACATTATTTTTCTCTCAAAACCTCGGTTTGTGCCACTGACATATATAATACCGAAATGCCTATCGTATTTTCATTGGACTCCCCTGCAGTTTCAATCTGCAAACTGTCTTGTGGACGTTTTTACCATCTGATTTTTCGCTCTTAACCTCCATTCCGAGGTTCGTTTGCTATAACTGATTACCTCTGCATAGGCTAATCCTGTGGCTGCCTTTGACCCGTTTTTACTCTTTCAGGATTCTCATGGCATTTATTACCGCAATAATCATTACACCGACATCACCAAATACAGCTTCCCACATTCCCGCAACACCAAATGCACCTAATATTAAAAACAATATCTTTATGGCAATTACTATAATTATATTCTGAGTAACAATTCTTTTGGTACGTCTTGAAACCTCTATCGCATCAACAAGCTTTGACGGTTCATCAGTCATAAGAACTACATCCGCCGCCTCTATTGCTGCATCCGAACCGAAGGCACCCATTGCAATGCCAACATCTGCCCTTGCAAGAACAGGAGCATCGTTGATTCCGTCACCAACAAATGCAAGTTTTCCGTTTGAACTTTTTTTACTTCCAAGCTTTTCAAGCATTTCAACCTTTTGATTCGGCAAAAGCTCTGAATAGTACTCATCAAGATTTATGCTTTCTGCAACCGACTTTGCTATAGCTTCGCCATCACCTGTCAGCATGACTGTCTTATTGATACCAATGTCTTTAAGCTTTGAAACAGTTTCTTTGCTGTCCGCTTTAAGCTCATCTGAAATAACTATATAGCCAATGTAGTTTCCATCTACAGCAACGTGTACGACTGTGCCGAAATGACTTGATTTTGTAGGATTTACGCTGTGCGTTATCATGAGCTTTTCGTTGCCTGCAAGAACCGTATGTCCGTCAATTTCTGCACCTACTCCGTGTCCTGAAATTTCCGAGTAATTCTTTACTGCACTTTCATTTATTGCTTTTCCGTAAGCAGAAACAATAGATCTTGCAATAGGGTGGTTGGACATACATTCAGCCTTTGCGGCATATTCAAGCATAGTGCCCTTGTTAAAGTTTTTAATTTTCAGGTCGTCTACAAGTGATATTTCGGTTACGTTGAATACTCCTTTTGTAAGAGTACCCGTCTTATCAAATACAACAGTTTCAATGCAGTCAAGTGCTTCAAGGTAGTTGCTGCCTTTTACAAGTACACCTTTTCGAGACGCTGCACCAATTCCTCCAAAGAAAGTAAGCGGTATGGAAATTACCAGGGCACATGGGCAAGAAATAACAAGGAACACAAATCCCCTATGAAGCCATTCCACCCAAGATGCCGAGAAAAGTAGTGGAGGAGTCAACGCAAGCAAGGCGGCAAGTACTACGACAATCGGAGTGTAATACCTTGAAAACGTAGTGATAAAATTCTCTGTCGGAGCCTTTTTGCCTGCCGCATTTTCAACAAGGTCGATAATCTTAGAGGCAGTGGATTCACCAAATTTCTTGGTAACTTCGATAGTCAAAGCACCGCTTTCATTTATACATCCCGACAATGCAGAATCGCCTTTTTCCGCTTTTTTGGGGACTGATTCACCTGTCAACGCCCTTGTGTCCAGCATGGAACAGCCATCAACAATTATACCGTCAAGCGGAATTTTTTCTCCCGGCTTTACAAGGATTCTTTCACCGATTTTCACTTCGTCGGGGGATACAGTAAGAACCCTTCCGTTACGCAGCACATTAGCACTGTCCGGGCG
>CAMWIZ010000234.1 GCA_947174455.1 uncultured Clostridia bacterium
ACTCAACTTTGATCAAAAGTGTATAAGAGATTTATTTAGCGACAAAAAATCTGATTTTTTGATTCCTGATTATCAGCGCCCTTATGCGTGGGGAGAAAAGGAGTGCGAAACATTGTGGAACGATGTTTTTGTATTTGCATTTCCTGATAATGATTGTGATCAGTTTGATAAAGATAACGATGAATATTTTCTTGGACCGATTGTTACATATAAAAATGAAGATGGCAAAATGGAAATTATAGACGGTCAGCAGAGGTTGACAACATTAATGCTGCTTCTAAGAGCGTTTCATGAAAAGTATGGAAGTATGCAGAATGACAGAGCGATAAAGACAAGTAAAGTAATCGAGCAATGTATATGGAAAACAGATGAATTTGGAGATCCCGATAAAAGTGCGTTGAAAATTAATTCTGAGGTTGCCACTGATAATGATAACGAGGAGTTTCTGTCAATACTAAGGATTGGTACAGTCAGTGATAATCAAACAAGCAGGTATGCAAAAAATTATCGTTTTTTTCAGAAGAAAATTGAAGCATTTCTTCATGAATTTCCTGATTTCTTTTCCTATTTTCCTATACGTATTATGAATAACTGCATTTTACTTCCGATAGAAGCTGAATCTCAGGATACCGCTTTACGCATTTTTTCGACACTGAATGATCGTGGAAAGCCTCTTTCAGATGCGGATATTTTTAAGGCGCAATTCTATAAGTATTACTCTGCTAAGAACGAAAAGGATACTTTTATCAGTAAGTGGAAAAATCTTGAAATATTGTGTGATGATCTTTTTCACCCGACTTCGGGTACACCATTAGACGAGCTTTTTACTCGCTATATGTACTATGAGAGGGCAAAACAGGGAATTAAATCGTCAACCACAGAAGCTTTGCGTAAGTTCTATGAACGGAATTCGTATGCAATGCTAAAAAGAGATGATACATTTGAAAATCTAATTGACCTTGCAAATTTTTGGAATGATGTGACTAATCAGAGTGTTGATCGTTTTTCTGACAGGATATTGCGTAGGTTGTTTGTTTTGAATTATGCTCCAAATGGTATGTGGACATACTTCGTTTCTGTTTATTATCTGACAAATAGAGATTCACATGGCTTGCTTGACGATAATAATTTCTATGAATTTCTCAATGTGACAACCGCTTTTATTTGGGCATATGCTGTGACTAATCCGGGGGTTAATGCTCTTCGTACTCCTGTTTTTGCTGAGATGATGAACATTGTAAATGGAAGAGCCGTTACTTTCACTGAGTTCAGATTTGATTTGTATCAGGTCAAAAATGCATTTGATAATTATAATTTTAGTAATAACCGTGCCATTACCAAGTCTATGCTAACTTGGTGGGCATTCCACGATGAAAAGCAACCTTTATTATCACTTGAAAGTGTATTTGAAATAGAACACATTTTTGCTCGTAGTCGTCAGGATAAAGATCGTTCTTTGGAAAGACCGAAGAATCTTGAAGTGCTTGGAAATAAAGTATTACTTGAAAAGCGTATAAATATTCGTGCATCCGACTATCGTTTTTCAGATAAGGTTAAGTATTATAAGGGATTTAAAAACAGTAGAAATCAGTGGAAAGAGGGTACAAAAGTTCAGGAATTATTGGATATGTCATCGCAAGCTGATTTTGTTGAGGAGGATATAGAACTAAGAAACGAGGCTATTATTGATGCGTTTATGGAGTATTTAAGAAGCAATGGACTTCTCAAATAACAAGGAGATTATAATGAGCGAGAATAAAATAATAGATGTAATGTGGGACGATACACCCGTTGATGTATCGAGTGAGGTCAATTTTATATGGTCTATTGCGAATAAACTCAGAGGACCGTACAAAAGCGATAAATACAAAGATGTAATTATCCCAATGGTAGTTATTCGTCGATTTGAGTGTGCACTTGCGGACACTAAGCAGGCAGTCATCGAGCAGTACAAAAAGAATCCGAATCATCCTGCAAAGGCGATGTACCGCATTTCCGGTTACCATTTCTACAATACGAGCGAGTATGATTTGGCAGAACTCGTGAACGATGCAGATCACATCGCTGCAAATTTCCGCAGCTACATAAACGGCTTTTCAGCAAATATTCAGGATATTATAAATAGCCTTGATTTTGATGAGCAGATTAAGAAAATGGATAATAGCAACCGTCTTTTAAGCGTTGTCAAAGCTTTTTCTGAGCTTGATCTCGACCCGAAAACGATTGACAATGTTAAGATGGGCTATATCTTTGAGGAACTTATCCGTAAATTCTCAGAAAATGCGGAAGCAGGCGACCACTACACAGGCAGGGATATTATAAAAACCATGGTCAATATTCTACTCGCAGAGGGTTGTGACGATATATTTGATGACGGCAAAGTTATTACAATCCTTGATCAAGCGGCAGGTACGGGCGGTATGCTGTCCACGGGATATAATTTTATCAAGAGATACAATCCAACTGCTGATATCCGACTTTTCGGTCAGGAGATTAATCCAGAATCTTACGCAATGTGCCTTGCGGAGATGATGATAAAAGGTCAGCACGCTGATAATATTCGTTTACAAGACACAATGACAGCTGACTGTTTCCCAAATACGAAGATGAGGTTCTTGCTCGAAAATCCTCCTTTTGGGCAAGCATGGGGTGGCAAGGACGCAGGAGAAGGTGTCGAAGAGGCTGTTAAGGAAGAATACAAAAAAGGTTTTTCGGGACGCTTTGGTGCAGGTTTACCGGGTTCAGGAGATATGCAGCTGCTGTTTATTCAGTCGGCAATTAATAAGCTTGACGACAAACTCGGCAGAGCAGCAATTATAGAAAACGGCTCACCTCTTTTTTCGGGTGGCACATCATCGGGGGAAAGTCAAATTCGCCGCTGGCTGCTTGAAAATGATTTTATTGAAGCGATTATAGCATTGCCGACAGATCTGTTCTATAATACCGCAATTGCAACTTATATC
>CAMWIZ010000235.1 GCA_947174455.1 uncultured Clostridia bacterium
GTATTTATTTTAAGGAAAAGCTTGTCATAATCTGCACTGTTATTAAAGGCTGTGTACGGAACATAAAGAAACGCAGGAAAGTACGTTCCCATAAGTGACTGCATAATACCCTTTCCTGTCTGAACAACTCCAACAACCTCAAATTCCTCTACAGATGAACCGCAAAGCAGCTTTACGCTTTTTCCAACAACATTGTCACGGCTGAAAAGCTCATTTGCAAGCGATTTGTCTATAATGCAAACCTTGTTATTGGCTTTAATATCACCTTTATCTATAAATCTTCCGTAAAGTATTTCAAAGGAAATCACATCGGGCGTGCTTTCATCGACACCCCACACAATAGATGATGTGGCGGTGCTCGAAAAGTTGTCGTACACCTCCGACGTGTTCACCGTTACGGGTGCAACCTTTTCAACTCCCTCAACGGCAGTTATTTTTTCAACCTCATCGTCACAAAGTGATGCAGAAGACAACTCCCGATGAACTATAAGTCCGTTCATGCCCAAGCTTTCAAGCTCTGTTGATACGGCAGAAACACCGAAAGTACTAATTGTGTTGACAATTAAAATAGATACCACACCGACTGAAATACTAAGTACCGTAAGTACAAAGCGAAGCCTGTTTTCCAGCAGGCACTTAACCGTGTATTTAAGCTTAACGCTCATATGGCTTCACCTCATTTACCACTGAATTTCTCACATCCTTTACATCGGAAAAAGTCGATACAATAATATCATTAGGCGACAAGCCAGCTTTTATTTCCTGCCCGTTGCTGTACTCCTTACCGCACATAACGTAATGCGGTTCAATCTTTCCGTCAGAGTAGATATAGACAAATTCGTCACCGTTTTCATCAGCACCCAAGCTGCTGTACGGAATAAGCAAGGCATTTTCTTTTTGAGAAACAATAATCGTACAAACGGCACTGTATCCGCACTTTAACTCCTCACACTCATCATCTACAGAAACCACAACACTGACCGTGGTTTCCTTGCCTGCTGTCGTTGACGACTGCTTTGCGGAGCTTCCAATGGAAATCACCGTACCTTTAAGCTTCTTTTTCACTGCCTTGCAGTAGACCTGCACACTTTGACCAAGCTTTATTTTGGAAATATCACGCTCAGATATATTAAGCTGAACCTGATAAGAATTTTCAGGCGACACCTTAAAGAGAGTTTGACCCTTCTGAAAGATTGAACCCTCGTCCATATTGAGTGAGCTTATTATACCGTCGCCCTCGGCACTGTACACAACAACGCTTGCCTTGTCGCTGATCATATTATAAAGCTCATCATAGCTGTTATCCGTCAAAGCTGACATTATATCCGATTTAGAAATTTCGTCTTCTGTTTGGTACACCGTCATGACAGGAGTACCGTCTGTTACATAGTCACCGTCATTTACGAGTAGTGACTGAACCACACCTGTACCGTAAGCATAGCAATGCGACGAGTTCATGTATTCAACCGCACCGCTGTACACAAGGCTTTCCACTGCAGTGGATTCCGATAAGCTTATTGCAGAAATGTAGTTTATATTTTCAACACAATTGTACCCTACTGCAAACACCGACAGCACAGCGGTTAGAGATAAACACAACAGAACAATATATTTTTTCATAGCACAGCCCTCCGTAAAAATATTATTTCTCACGGAGGGCTGAATTATAAATAACTACCTTAATTTTTAACAAAAAGGACTTTATGCAATAAACGGTTTGAGTATTTTGACGTTATAGCTCTTAAAGAACAGACTCCTATCAAAAATCCTCGCCATTTTCAATCATCGCTATCTGCTGTATTCTTCTGAGATGCTTGCCTCCCTCAAATTCTGTATTGAGGAAAATATCGGTAAGCTTAACAGCTGTTTCGGCGTCAATAACTCTGCCGCCCATTGCAAGAACGTTGGAATCGTTGTGACGACGTGTCATCTCTGCACAGAACTCATTTGTGCAAACAGCCGCCCTTATTCCCTTAACCTTATTGGCTGCCATTGAGATACCAATACCTGTACCGCAGCAAAGAATACCCTTTTCAGCCTTACCGTCCGCTACATCATCAGCAACCTTTTTTGCAAAAATTGCGTAATCGACAGACTCCTCTGAATAACAGCCGTGGTCAACGTATTCAATGTTATTCTTTTTCAGGTACTCTATAATTGCCTCCTTTAAATAGAATCCTGCGTGATCTGCTCCTAAAGCTATCATTTTTTCTTCCCCTTTCAAACCTTTAAGTGTTCGGCAAACAGCCTGAGAACACTCAAAAATTTATAAATATGTTAAGGGCGTTGCCCTTAAAAAACCACCAAAGACTCTGCCCTACTTTCCTAAGTGACTTTAATCATAAGACTTACTTATACTCAACATTCAAGGAACTTTATCAAGATTTCTTTAAATCCTGACGTTTAAGCAGCTCTCTTTGAGCCTGCGGAAGTCTTAGATATTTTGGGACAAGTCTGTCACCGCTTAAAACCTTACCTTGTACAACTAACTTTTCTGCGGCAAAGGCAGTTGACGAAGCCCTTTGATAACGGAGGTTTTCGGGAGCAAGCTCAATTTCTGATACCTTGCCGTCCATTTTTTCAAAGCAAAGCTTTGCTCCGTCACCAACAAGGGTAATTTTCTTGTTGTACGATACAAGCTCTGATGAAAGCTCGTCTATTGTCAATGCTCTATCATCACACAGACGAACCGAAGTGCCGTTTTTCACTTCAAACAAAGCATTGTAAACCTGACTGCACCTTGCGTCCATAACGGCACAAATTACCGAGTTGTCGTACATAAAATTATACGACATTGACTCCAAAGTGGAAACAGCGACGCACTTCTTCTCAAGTGCGTATGCCATGCCCTTTATGGCTGCTATGCCTATTCTAAGTCCCGTAAAGGAGCCGGGACCCGCATTTACCGCAAAATAGTCAACATCTCTCGGTGACAAGCGAACACTCTTGAAAAGAG
>CAMWIZ010000236.1 GCA_947174455.1 uncultured Clostridia bacterium
CCCCGGAGGTGTATGCGTTGCCGCACTGACAGACGAAACCGAGCTTTTATTTGTCAGACAATTCCGTTACCCTTTTGGCGAAACAATTCTTGAACTTCCTGCAGGAAAGCTGGAGAAAGGCAGCACTCCACTCGAAAACGGAAAGCGTGAGTTACTGGAGGAAACAGGTGCTGTCGGATACAATTATGTATCACTGGGAATGCAAATGGTTTCACCGGGCTTTTGCAATGAGGTTGTTCACCTTTATATGTGCAGAGTGAGCGAATTTAAACACCAACAGCTTGATGAGGACGAATTTGTAAACGTTGAAAAAATCCCCCTTGACAAGGCAGTTGAAATGGTATTGAATAACCAGATTTTCGACGGAAAAACTCAAACCGCTGTTCTTAAAACAGCCATGCTGTATAAAACTAATGTTTAGGCGATTTATCACTACGCTTGCAAAAGTCAGTGGGATTTCGTCTATCTCACAAAACGCAAATAACCCCTTGAGAAGTTCTATTCTCTCAAGGGTTATTTGCGAGTTTTTTTATTTTATTTTCTTTACCGGTCTGACATATTTCCAAAAGCGATTACAGTCATAATAAAAGTAGAATACTCTTCCCTGTGTGGTATCAAGTTGATATCCGCTTTCCGTATAGTTAAATTCCTTCATTGCTTGTTCAATTTTCGTTTCCACAACGGTGATTTCTTTTTCAAGGTCAAAAGCACCATGTTCAAAAACAATATATTCACTCTCTGCCACATCCATAAGCTGCATTTGTGGCGGCACTTGCCCATTATAATCTGACGGCAAACGAACACCGTAAGCCTCTGCCAGCGGAATACCCCAACTGCACATTCTTCCGGAAGGTTCATTGATAAAGGCCATAAGCTGACCGCTGCCGCTGTTGACTTCATTTCCACCTGCATCGTCTAATTTGCCCTTGATGCTATTAAGCAGTTCGCAAATTGTTTTGCAATCCTGACCCGGAATAAGGCTCTGTTTTTGCCAAAAGTCCCAATAACCAATACTTTCATAATTTCTAATGTGCAAAAACTTATGTGCAGGAATAGTCACAAAATAAGTTTTTACTGTTCCGCATGAGTCTGCCATATCTCTTCCTCCGGTTTCTGTAAGATAGCAGTCGAAAGGTTTAATGACCGTGTGAAGCACAACCGGAACAGGATTTTTGCGGTAACTGCTTGGTGTAATCCCGTATAATTCCTTAAAAGAACGGGTAAAGGCTTCGTGAGATGAGAAACCGTAATAAAGTGCAATTTCCAAAATTCTCTCATTTGTATCCCGTATATCCTTCAAAGCAAACGCCAGCTTCCTGCACCTCAAATAGTCCTTGAATTGCATCCCCGAAATTTCCTTGAATTTTCGTGATACATAAAACTCAGAGTAACCAAGCTTTTCAGACAGCTTAGTCAGCACTAATTCCTCATTATCCTTATTTTTGATACACTTATCAATCTCGTCTACAACTTTCTGAACATTTCTGAGCCATTCGGACACGGAAGCACTTCCTCTCTACTGACTACTTATATTATAAGAAATTGCGAAACAGTTCGCTTGATATTACTTGCAAAGTTATAGTTGAAAAGAAAGCAACCCCCTGAAAGGAGGCTGCCCACTTACTATTATGAAATTTGATGTAAATGATGTAAACTCTTCTGACGAATCGCTAAAATAATAAGAGAAATCCTGACATTCCCAATATGTAAACATCAAGGCTATGTTATTTTACTCATTTTTGAAGTATAAGTCAAGACTTTCAAATTTATAACGCCTAAACGGTATTATCTTAAATTTGTATGCACAACATTAAAACCGTATTTTCCAAAATTGGTTAGTTACAACCGTTTTGTGAAAATAATAAAAATGACAATAGTTCCAATGACATTATACCTCATCGCTTACATAAAGTCTATACATATCCGCCTCTTTCATCAGAATTCTTTTTTGTTTTATTCTAATTTCTACTCAAACTACAAAACAGCCACACGAAATCGTGTGACTGTTTTGTAGCACTTTCGTTATTTTGTTTCTCTATCTTGACCGTTTCGAATAAAAGGTTCGCTTATATTTTTATTCAGTAATTCTCTATAGGAATCTACTTTTCTAAATGTATTGCCCATCATTTCTTTACTTCTGTAATCTCTGATTGTGTCCATATCAAAGTCAGCATAGAATATCCCCTCGGTCATATCATCTGCTAACACAATCGTATTCTCAACGCTAATTCCCTCTCGATCCCAACAAATCGGACTATATGCACAGGAACATCCCATATTATCTCCATTCGGATTCGCCATCGCTATACCAACCATATTCTCATAGGCTCTCGTAGACAATGCCTGGATTCTAGGCTTCATTGTTTCACAATCATTCGGAACGAGAATAATCTCTGCTCCTTTTAACATTAAAATTCTTGCACTTTCAGGATATTCACGATCATAGCAAATCATAATTCCAAGTTTAATCCCATCGAATTCACAGACCTTAAATTCAGTACCTGGTTCGAGTTCTCTTTCGTCAGCAAAGTCGCAAGTGTGAACCTTGGAATATTTCATCAATTTTTCACCGGACTTTCCTATTACAAAAGCTGTATTCTGTGGTCGGCTTTTTCCTTTTGTAAAAGAAGTCAAAACCACACCTATATTATATTTTTTTGCAGCATCACATACTTTTTCAATCGCTAAATCATCTTCTGCAATACTATTTTCATAAACAACGGGAAAGCCAAATCCAGTAACATAGCATTCTGGCAATAAAAGTATATCAGCTGCATTCGCTGAGGCTTCTTCCATCATACGAATAATATCCGATACGTTTTCACTAATATGGTTATGTATAGAGCGCTTCTGTACTATTGCAACCTTAAAATTCATAGCTAATCTCCTTTAGACAACTTTTGATTTGTGAAACATTTAAAGTTTCACATAAGTACAT
>CAMWIZ010000237.1 GCA_947174455.1 uncultured Clostridia bacterium
TCATTGTATATTATTCCGCTGTCAAAGTCAATCTTTACTGTGTCGCCGTCGTCAATGCGTTCACTGGCCTGCGGACATTCAAGAATAGCCAAACCAATATTAATGGAGTTTCGGTAAAATATTCTGGCAAAGCTTTTTGCTATAACACAATCAATTCCAGACTCCTTAATGGCAATCGGGGCGTGTTCTCTTGACGAACCGCAGCCGAAGTTTGCTCCGCCTACCATTATATCACCTTTTTGAACTTTTTCCACAAAGTTTTTATCAATATCTTCCATGCAGTGCTTAGCAAGCTCCTTGTGGTCAGCGGTGTTTAGGTATCTTGCAGGGATAATAACGTCTGTATCTATATTATTTCCGTACTTATGTACACGTCCATGTGCGTTCATAGTCTATATTCTCCTCACTGATTATAATGTTGTCGGATCTGTAATAACACCCGTCAAGGCACTTGCGGCGGCAACCGCAGGACTTGCCAAATAAATTTTGGAAGTAATGTGACCCATTCTGCCGACAAAGTTACGGTTTGTTGTGGCAACGGCAACCTCGTTCTCGGCAAGGATACCCATGTAACCGCCCAGACACGGACCACAGGTAGGTGTGGAAACCGCACAGCCTGCATCCATAAATATCTCAATGTAGCCCTCTTTTATAGCCTGCTTGTAGATTGTTGGGGTAGCAGGGATAACAATACATCTTACCCCATTTGCAATGTGCTTACCCTTCAAAATCTCTGCTGCAGCTTTCAGGTCGGAGATTCTGCCGTTTGTACAAGAACCGATAACAACCTGATCTATCTTTACGTCAGAAAGCTCAGACGCATTCTTTGTATTTTCAGGCAAATGAGGACAAGCGACCGTAGGCTGAATCTCACCCAGATCAATATCAATAACCTGCTCGTACTCTGCGTCCTCGTCAGCTTTATAAACAGTATAATCCCTTTTTACTCTTTCGTCAACATATGCCAAAGTTTGCTCATCAACTTCAAAGATACCGTTCTTTGCACCTGCCTCAATAGCCATGTTTGAAATGCACAGACGGTCATCTACAGAAAGCTCGGAAACACCCTCGCCAACAAACTCCATTGACTTGTACAAAGCACCGTCCACACCGATTTTTCCTATAATGTAGAGGATGACGTCCTTACCCGATACCATAGGGTTAAGCTTACCTGTGAGGTTAAACTTTATAGCCTCTGGAACCTTAAACCAAGCTTCACCAGTTGCCATGCCTGCTGCCATATCTGTGCTGCCGACACCTGTCGAGAAAGCACCGATTGCACCGTATGTGCAGGTATGTGAGTCCGCACCGATTACTATATCACCCGGTGCAACCAAGCCTTTTTCAGGAAGCAGTGCGTGTTCAATGCCCATTTCACCGACATCAAAGTAATTGTCGATATCAAACTTTGTTGCAAAGCATCTGCACTGCTGTGTCTGCTGAGCAGCTTTAATATCCTTATTAGGTACAAAGTGATCCATTACCATTGCAATTTTCGACTTGTCGAAAACTCCGTTAAAGTCGTTTTTCTCAAACTCGTTAATTGCGACAGGTGTTGTAATGTCGTTTCCAAGCACCAAGCTCAGTTTAGTTTTAATCAACTGTCCCGGCACTACTTTGTCAAGTCCCGCACCTGCGGCAAGAATTTTTTGCGTCATCGTCATTCCCATTTCATATTCTCCTTTTTATTTAAGTCTAAATTTCTGTTATTTCCATTTTCCAAATCAACAGCCCGAAAAATCAAGCTTTAATTTGAGTTTTTACCGGCTGATTTTTTATAAGCTATTGAATATTATTTACTCATCTGTTTAATTGTCTTTTTGGCGGCAGCAACAGCCACTGTAAGCGAGACAGACAAAACAAACAAGCCGCACCACAAAATAAACAGTGGAAGAAAAAAGCACAAGTAAAACATAAAGGTATCTGCAAACGCACTGAATCCATACAGAATTTCATTGCTGTTAAATCCGTGAGTTGTTCCGTGAATAAAGCTGTACATACACTCCCTCAGCAGAAGAACTGCCGGAATAATTACTGTAATCCATGAAAAAACAGCCAAACAAGTAATTGCGTCTGTATTTATCGGCTTGTTTGAGTTGTTCATACTACACCTCCGTAATTCATGATTTTACTTATTTCTTTCACGCCTGTTAATGGCACTGAACAGAGCATCTACAGACGAATATATAATATCATTATTCACACCGACACCCCACTCAACATTCCCGTCCTTATCTGTAATGCTGACATAGGTAACTGCCTTTGAGTCCATTCCTCTTTCCAAAGCATGCTCCGTGTAGGACAAGTCTGAAATGTCGATGTTGAGGCTATGTCTTAACGCACGGCTTACGGCACTCAGTCTGCCCGAGCCCTCTGCCTCTATGCTCTTTTGCTCACCGTGATACTCAACTATCATATCAACGTGCATACGCTCGCCGTTGTTAACTTTCTTAAAAACTATATCATTAAGCTTAATCGGGGCTTTTATATTCACAAACTCCTTGCAAAACTCATCAAACACCTCATTCGGGAGCATTTCCTTATGGTTTACATCCGAAATTCCCTTGATGTAGTAGCTGACCTTCTCGCCGAAGTCCTTAGGAAGCGTGTAACCGTAGTTTGACTCCATAAGGTATGTTAAGCCGCCCTTACCCGACTGGGAATTGATGCGGATAACATCAGTTTCGTACTCTCTGCCTACATCTGACGGATCAATCGGCAAATAAGGTATAGTCCATGTGTTGAGCTTTTTCTCCTCATGCCACTTTTTGCCCTTTGCGATAGCATCCTGATGCGAACCCGAAAAGGCTGCAAAAACCAACGAACCCGAATAAGGAGAACGCTCGTTGACTTTCATTCTGGTAACTCGCTCATAAAGCTCGCATATTTTGTTGTTATTGGAAATTTGTAGTTGGTGATCTACAC
>CAMWIZ010000238.1 GCA_947174455.1 uncultured Clostridia bacterium
GAATATATAATATTAAGGAAATAGAGTTGTTGTTTAGGAGAGGTTTTTATGCGATTGCGTAAGCAGGCTTTGGGCGACCGTAACTTAGTGGGTGCGAAGGTTGAAACCGCACGAAAAAAGAAAGGGATGAAGCAGAAAGAGCTCTTGGCTCAACTCCAGGTACGTGGAGTTGATATGAATGCCTCAGGTTTGTCAAAGCTTGAAGGGCAGATTCGTTTTGTAACCGACGTTGAACTTGTTGCTTTAGCAGATATACTTGAGGTTTCTGTTGACTATCTGCTTGGTAGGGAATAATCAAACATCAGAATACTTAAATTTAAACGGATAGTCCTGTCATGGTCTGTCCTTTTTTATTTGAACCTCCATGGCGATAGCTCGTCACCTTTTACCATAAAGCTTTTTTTTGCGATTTCGGCAAGGGGAGTGTCGCAGTAAGCATCGGAGTAGAACTCGTCAATTTCGGCATTCCCAAATTTCTCACGAAATCTTTTAACCTTTTCCTTTCCATGACAGTTTATTCCTGTATATCGGCCTGTTTTTGGATTTACCTTAGATGCCATCATGTACTTAATTCCCAGTCTGTCACATATTGGCTGGAGCAAAAACTCAGGCGATGCAGAGATTATTATATCATCGTCATGTTTTTGCTCCAAGTACCATGGCTTAATTTGGTTTTGGTGTGTGTTCCAAAAATCCTCCAAGTCCTTATCAATATCAACCTCATGCAGAAATGTATACATAACTTCCTTAAATTGTGTTTTTGTGTTGATATGCAGCAAATATTTGACAAATGCCCACATTGTCTGTGGAAAGTGCTTAGCAACGGACGGGTGTCTTTTCAGACAAAAGATGTAAAAATCAGAAGTGCTGTCATTATAATAAATAGTCTTATCAAAATCATAAACGTTCATACTTTTTTCCTTTCAAGTCAGGTGATTTTATGTAGATTCTATGCTTGTTATCTCAAAATGTAATGCATCATAATTATACACTTTTTTCCTGTCTTATACAAGTCGGATTTTCACCTTGGCAGGCGAACACATTGCGGTTATTTCCATAGTATGTTATATAATCTTTTTTGTGGGGGTAACAAGGTTGATTGATATAAATACTATTTGTGTCATCGGTGGTGATAAAAGACAGATATATATGGGCTTGTCATTCATCAGAGATGGCTACAATGTAATTTTTTACGGTGTTGATAAGTGTACTATGGTTGACGAAGACTACAGCAGTCTTAGGCAGGCAGTAAGTAAAAGCAGTTGTATTGTACTTCCTATGCCGCTGACCAAGGATGGTGTAACATTGTTTACGCCGCTGAGCGATAAGAAGATTCCGCTTGACAATACTTTTTCTCAGCTTATTCGTGATAAGAATATTTTCTGTACCAACAGCAGAATACTCAAACAGACGGGGGATTATACGGGTGCAAGGATTTACGACTACCTTGACCGTGAGGAGCTTGCAGTGCTTAATGCAGTGCCGACAGCCGAGGGTGCGATAGAAGTCGCCATGAGTAACTATCAACGTACTATCAACTCAAGCTCTTGTCTTGTTGCCGGTTACGGAAGAATAGGCAAGGTGCTGTCACGCTTGCTTGCGGCTTTAGGTGCAAATGTAACTGTAAGTGCAAGGAATCTTAATGACTTAACTTGGATTAGGTTGAACGGTCACAGTGCCATTCATACCGATGATATAGCGGACAGCGGCAGATATGATATTATTTTTAATACCGTTCCAACACTCATTTTTGATCAGAAAACTCTTGCAAAAACTGCCAAGAATGCTCTTGTTATAGACCTTGCATCAGCTCCCGGCGGAGTTGATTTTGACGCATGCGATAAACTTCAAATTAGGGCAATTCACGCACTTTCACTGCCAGGCAAGGTTGCTCCCGTTACAGCAGGAGAGATTATTAAAAATACTATTTGTAACATGGTTAAGGAGGGAGCAGGGTGAAAAATGCGACAATCGGCTTTGCAATGTGCGGGTCGTACTGTACTTTTTCCAAAGCAATAGAGCAGATGAAAAAGCTGGTTGATTTAGGCTACAATGTTTTGCCCATAATGTCGGGCAATGCCTATAGTACAGACACCCGTTTTGGTGAAAGCAAGGAATTTGTTAGGCTGATAGAAAGTATAACCGACAACAAGGTTATTCATACGATAAAAGATGCCGAGCCGATAGGACCGAAAAAAATGTGTGATTTGATTCTTATTGCACCATGTACCGGAAATACGCTTGCAAAGCTTGCAGGAGGTATTACAGACACGTCTGTAACTATGGCGGCAAAGTCACATCTGCGTATACTGCGTCCTGTGCTTATTGCACTTGCCACAAATGACGCCTTGGGTGCGTCTGCACAGAATATAGGTACAATGCTCAACAGACGCAACATCTATTTCGTACCGCTCGGTCAGGACGATTCGGCGGCAAAGCCAAGCTCTATGGTAGCTGATTTCACTCAAATACCTGCTGCCGTTGAGATGGCACTGGAACATAAACAAATTCAGCCTGTATTTTTGTAATTGAATAAGAAACAGCTATAATATCTGCACTGTTAGGTCTGAAAAATTTAGATAGGCATCAAACACGCAAAATCTAAGAATTTTGGAAATATGAAGGTAGCACTGCATAGCTACTGTACGGCGGTTGTAAATTCGCAGCAGAGTAATGTGTAATGTTGTCTTTTATATATGGCTTGCAGCAAATGTACTTTTTCTGCTGCAAGAAAGTAATAATCACTACGGCACTGTACTAATCACATGGATTAGTACAGTGCTTTTTGTTTTAAACTATTTTTTGACTATGAGCTTTGGGTATTTGCTGATTTATACCTGTCTCTTCTACACATATGAAGATGCAGACCAATAGAGAGGTGTATATATCGGTTGGAGCAGTATAATTAAAAAAAAACGG
>CAMWIZ010000239.1 GCA_947174455.1 uncultured Clostridia bacterium
GGTGAAAAGTACGGTTTCGGAAATTAGCAGCGGGATAAAGAACTACATACAGGACGGGGGAAGAGAACAGCAGTCTGTTGCCAAAGGAGCATTCGGAAATAGCTGCACAGATTATAGAGATTAGCTCAACCATGCAAAGGCATGAACAGCTTTTAAAAGAGGAGTCCTCACGAAAAAATGACTTAATTACCTATTTGGCACATGATTTAAAAACACCGCTTACATCTGTTATCGGATATTTAAGTCTGCTTGAAGAAATACCGGGAATGCCGCTTGAGCAGAGAACGAAATATATAAACACTACTCTTGATAAGGCAAAGCGGTTGGAAGCTTTAATAAATGAATTTTTTGACATTACAAGATACAATTTGCAGCAAATAGGGTTGGAAAAAGAAACGATAGACCTGTGCTATATGATGATACAAATGACGGACGAGTTTTATCCTATTTTGCATGAACACGGCAACACGGTTGATATGAGTATTGATGAAAGCATAACCGTATACGGTGACTCAGTAAAGCTTGCCAGAGTTTTTAACAATATTCTGAAAAATGCGGTTGCATATAGCTATAAGGATACCGTAATAAAAATTTGGGTTGAACAAACGGAAAACAGTGTAGACCTTTATTTTGAAAATAAGGGCAAAACAATACCTCCGCATAAACTTGACAGCATATTTGAAAAATTCTTCCGCTTGGACGATGCACGTTCCACAAACTCGGGAGGTGCAGGTCTTGGACTTGCTATAGCAAAGGAGATAGTCACGCTCCACGGCGGCTCGATTACTGCAAAGAGCGAGAACGAGGCAACAACCTTTTGTGTTTCTTTGCCCATTAACTCGTCTATCCATACAAAGGCGGATAATAAAATATCAATAGTTTCTTAGCTTTTTCTTAGGAATTAAATAAGTTAATATTAAAAATCAAACAGCTTCGATTCGTTATAATTATGACTGAAATCGAAGCTGTTTTGATACTGTTTTTTTTATAGTGTTTCTCAATTCAAAACAGCTTTAAAAGGAGTTGTTTTGTTATTATGAAGGGTTTTGATAATACATATAGTGAAACCTATGCGATAAGAAACAAAAGGAGAATTTTGTGTAAGCTTATTGCAATAATCATTCTTGCGGCAATGTTGTTTGCAGTAGTATATTTTGCTGTAACGCAGTTTAATTTATCGGCTGACGGGGTTATAGGAGAAACAAAACCCAATTTCGGTTGTTTTATCGGTAATGTTAAGCTGTACAGCGAATACGGCATTTTAGTGGATTTATCCGATGGTGAAGTAATTGCGGAAAAAGGCAGCACACGCAGGATTTATCCCGCATCACTTACAAAAATTATGACGGCTTTGCTGTTGGTTGAAAACTGTGATGATTTATATAATACAGTCACAATCCCTTATGATATATACCCCGCCCTATACGAGGAGGAGGCGTCAATGGCAGGCTTTGAGGCAGGGGAGGAGGTTACATTTGAAGCATTGCTTTATGGAATTTTACTTCCGTCAGGTGCAGAGTGCTGTATGACCTGTGCTAACTGGGTGTCCGGTTCGGAAAGTGCTTTTGTTGAGCTTATGAACGAAAAGGCACATACGCTTGGAATGAATGATACACACTTTTGCAACTGCACTGGTTTGCACGAAGCGTCGCATTACTCAACAGTTAACGATATTTCTGTGTTACTAAAGTACGCATTGCAGTACAATTCGTTCCGCAATGCCTTTACAAGCAGCTCATACAGCGTACCGCCGACAGATTATCATATTGACGGATTTACTTTTTTCAGTACGATGTTTAGTTATATGGATACTGCAAGTGTAGCAGGCGGAGAAATTCTGGGCGGAAAAACAGGGTACACAGAGGAGGCAGGTCTTTGCCTTGCAAGTCTTGCAGATATTTGTGGTAGAAAATACGTTTTAGTAACGGCAAAGGCAGACGGAACACACGAAACTCAGCAATACCATATATCGGATGCGTTTAATGTCTATAATGAAATAGGCGGCATATTGGGAGAATAATGTTTTAATAATATTGCGGTACTTTTTAATTGTTAACTGGATTTCTAAGGGGGGTTGCAATTTGTGGTTTGCAGCATATAATGCAGTATACATTGTTGTTTTGTCTGTTAAAAATTTAAGGAACCACTGAATAAATACCGCCGGACGACGTGGCACTCATCTTGCTTGCGGCTTTTCGTCCGATTTGCATGAAAATCCGACTTTGCAATCTAAGCACCATATTTAATCAGTGCTTCCTTAATATTGAATTACATAAGGGGTGTTTTTGTGGACATAAGGTATACAGAGGAAAGAGATTTTACTGAGAAAGAACTGAAAAACTTGTTTTTGTCAGTAAAGTGGTCATCGGGAGAATACCCCGACAGACTTTTAAAAGCTATGCAGGGATTTTCAACGGTTTACTCGGCTTGGAGGGATGAGGAACTGGTAGGTATGGTGTGTGTTATGGATGACGGAGTAATGACGGCATATATACACTATCTGCTTGTTAATCCCAAATATCACAATAATGAAATTGGCAGAACACTAATTGATATGGTAAAGAAAAAATATTCAGATTATCTGAGAATTGCCCTTATTTCATATGATGATGAGGTTCGCTTCTACAAAAACTGCGGTTTTACAAGAGGCAAGAATTGCACACCGATGTTTATTACATCTTTGGGAACATGATGGGATTGTGGTCGCCAACCAAGGCTCTGCCTTGGAACCGCAAGCTTTTAAAAAAGCTTGACCAAAGCTTTACAAGCTTCGTGTTACGGCAGGGGAAGTGTGGTAATATTACAACAAACAGCAATTCCAAATTACAAATTAAAAAAACGACACAGCATTGAACTGACCCCAAAAAGTTAGACAAAGTTTAAAAAGAAAATTTATACAAAGCG
>CAMWIZ010000240.1 GCA_947174455.1 uncultured Clostridia bacterium
TGCAAGTATGCCCTCAACTCCCATAAGACACGGTGCGGTATATTTATAACTTTGCATTATCTGTATCCTTTTCTTAAAATGTAATATAGCCGATTACTGTCGAGTTAGTGCTTGTTTATCCAAACCGACAGATACTCCGCTGCTATTTTAAAATAATAGCATATTTTAAGGAGGTTTTCAAGGTGTTGTAACATTATTGAATAAAAAGGGTAGACCTACCCTAAGGAAAGCCTACCCCCAAACAAAATTAAAACCCGACCATGTTGTGCAGTAACTTAATCGTCAACTTCAGACTCCAACATACCATAATCACCGTTGTCACGTATATAGACAACTGAGACTTTGTCGGTATCTGCATTTAGGAACATAAAGAACTTGTGGTTTACCATGTTCATACGAAGTATAGCCTCATCAACACTCATAGGTTTCAAAGAAACGCTCTTTTTTCTGCAAACCTCATACGAAATTTCCTCTACAGAATCAGCAGGTTCAGAATCGTCCTCTATCAATTCAACAGCACCGGAGCGAATACGCTTGGACAGCTTGGTTTTATTTTTTCTGATTTGACGACCAAGACTGTAAATATTTTGATCCAAAGCATCATTCATCTCTGCCTGTGTATTTTCAACACGGTAGATCATACCGTTGTCGTTTATTGTAATCTCGACGGTCTGTCGGTTTTTATAAACAGTTACTGTTACCATAACCTCCGCATCATCGGAAAATACACGATCATACTTTGAGAGCTTTTTTTCAACACGCTCTTTAAAATTGTCCTTTAAATTTACTTTTCTTGCGGTGTAGTTAATTTTCATACTATCCACCCTTTCACTTCAAGGAATATATAGTAAATTCATACTTTAACTTACTATATTGCTATGATAACATAAAATACCATAAAAATCAATAACAAAATCGAAATTTTATGTGTATTTTTATGCAATTTTGGATACAAAGAATTAAGACAACACCTCAAAACTGTAAACAATTAATGCTGAATGTATTTTATTTAGCCGTATTTAGTGTTAAAGGACAAAAAGAAATACACGGTAATAGCTTATAACTACTGCCGTGCACATCTTGATTGCTTTCAATATTAAAGAAATGACCAGACCTGTAAGCCGAGTTCTGTTAAAAACAGTCATCTATCTTGACGATTCGTTACCGAACCGCTCACTGCCACCTCCATAGGACACGCCGAGCAAGCGTATAGTCCCTCCACGGTGTTGCTCCGAATAGGGTTTACAGGGCCACGGACTCTCGTCCGTGCCGGTGAGCTCTTACCTCGCCTTTCCACCCTTACCGACACAAAGCATCGGCGGTATATCTCTGTTGCACTTTCCCTAGGGTCACCCCCGGCGGCCGTTAGCCGTTATTCTGCTCTGCGGAGCTCTGACTTTCCTCGCATACAGCCTTTCGACTTTGTACCCGTGACTGTTCAGTCTGCTCATACTGCTTTCATTTTATTATAAACTACCCCAAAAGTCAAATGTTTGATACGCCATCAGCGGAGATTCTGCATTACTTTCATAAGTGTATGTAAAATTATGGAATATTTGGATAAATTGCAAAAAGAATGTGACGGTAATATGCTGATAATCCTAGCTTTACGTTTTGCATACTGAAATGACACTTTAATAACTCAAAGGCAGGACCTTAAAGATGTAATAAAAAAGACTTGATTAAGTGTCAAGATAATATTATAATATATTTCGGGAATCGTTGGATAAATACCGTTGAGGGCTTTTTTGTTCGTGTTTATTCTGCTTTTGATACCCCACACTGCACTGTATTAAATGTCGGAAAACGATTAGGCAGATGGTAGTATTTAATTTAATAAGATTTCCCACCGGATTTTAATTGGTATAAATTTTTGGAACAGCCGAAATTTAAGGACTTTTGCGGAGATTTTCCATGATAAGGTTAAAAATCGGTCTTTCCCAAAGAAGGAGATATATTATGGATATAAGAGAAGAATCCCTGAAGAAACATTATGAGTGGGGCGGTAAAATTGAGGTTATCGCCAGATGTGAGCTTAATGACTCACATGACCTTTCAACAGCTTATACACCCGGTGTAGCACAGCCCTGTCTTGAAATACAAAAAGACATTGATAAAAGCTACGAGCTTACCAGAAGAAGCAACCTTGTTGCTGTTGTTACGGACGGAACAGCGGTTCTTGGACTTGGCGACATAGGACCTGAGGCAGGTATGCCTGTAATGGAGGGTAAGTGTGCGTTGTTTAAGGCTTTCGCAGATGTTGATGCATTTCCGATTTGCGTAAAGTCAAAAAGTGTTGAGGAAATTGTAAACACTGTTTACATGATTTCGGGAAGCTTCGGAGGTATAAACCTTGAGGATATATCAGCACCCAGATGCTTTGAAATTGAGGAAAAGCTAAAGGAGAGGTGCGATATCCCGATATTCCACGATGACCAACACGGTACGGCAGTTGTTGTTGGTGCGGCTCTTATTAATGCTTTAAAAGTAGTGGATAAGAAGATTGATGAGATTAAGATTGCTGTAAACGGTGCGGGTTCTGCCGGTATAGCTATAATCAAGCACCTTATGAATATGGGTGTAAAAAATGTTGTAATGTGTGACCGCAAGGGTATTATCTGTGAAGGGGCAGAGGGACTTAACTCCGCAAAGGCTGAAATGGCTAAGGTTACAAATCGGGAGCATCTCACAGGCACCTTGGCAGTCGCAATGAAGGGTGCGGATGTATTTTTAGGTGTGTCATCACCAAACGTTGTAAACGAAGATATGATTAAGAGCATGAACGACAAACCAATTGTTTTTGCAATGTCAAATCCGGTTCCTGAAATTATGCCTGATTTGGCTATTGAGGCAGGTGCGGCAGTAGTGGGTACAGGAC
>CAMWIZ010000241.1 GCA_947174455.1 uncultured Clostridia bacterium
CAGTTGCACATTGTGGAACGAATCTTATATGTAGTGATTGCAACACCGTCTTTTAAAGCACCTGCATACGGAACATAACTGTCTACACCTTCTTCAAATGAAAGCTTAGCTGCACCGCCGAGATCATATCTCTGCCAGTTTCTCGCTCTGTTGGAGCCCTCACCCCAATACTCTTTAACATAAGAACCGTTAATTTTGAGTTTCTGTGTTGGGCTTTCGTCAAAACGTGAGAAATATCTGCCAAGCATTACAAAATCCGCACCCATAGCAAGAGCAAGCGTAATGTGATAGTCATGCACAATACCGCCGTCTGAGCATACCGGAACATAAACACCCGTTTCCTCAAAATACTCATCACGAGCCTTGCACACCTCGATAAGAGCGGTTGCCTGTCCTCTGCCAATACCCTTTGTTTCTCTTGTAATACAAATGGAACCGCCGCCTATACCTACCTTAATAAAGTCCGCACCGCTTTCAGCAAGGAATCTAAAGCCATCCCTGTCAACTACGTTGCCCGCACCAACCTTTACTGTGTCGCCGTAGTTAGCTCTAATCCAGTCGATTGTAAGCTTCTGCCACTCGGAAAAGCCTTCCGATGAGTCAATACAAAGCACATCGGCACCTGCATTAACAAGTGCAGGAACTCTCTCTGCATAGTCACGGGTATTAATGCCTGCACCTACAATATAACTCTTGTTGGCATCAAGCAGCTCATTAACGTTTTCTTTATGGGAGTCATAATCCTTTCTGAAAACTATGTATGCAAGTCTGCCTTCCTTGTCCACCAACGGCAGGCTGTTAAGCTTATTGTCCCAAATTATGTCATTTGCTTCTTTTAGTGTAGTTGTCACAGGTGCGGTAATAAGCTTATCAAGCGGTGTCATGAAATCAGAAACCTTTGTTGAAGGGTCCATGCGGCTTACTCTGTAGTCACGACTGCCTATAATTCCGAGCAACTTACCGTGTGCTGTACCGTCATCGGTTACGGCAACAGTAGAGTGACCTGTCAGCTCCTTAAGTGCGATAATATCCGCAAGAGTGTTGTCAGGCTTAATATTTGAGTTTGATGTAATGAAGCCTTTCTTATAATTCTTCACACGGGCAATCATAGCCGCCTCTTCTTCAATTGTCTGTGAACCGTAAATAAAGGAAACTCCGCCCTCCTTAGCAAGTGCAATCGCCATTGAGTCGTTGGAAACCGACTGCATGATAGCACTAACCATAGGTATATTCATAGATATGGCAGGCTGTTCGCCTTTCTTGTACTTAACAAGCGGTGTCTTTAAGCTGACAGCCGTTGGTACACATTCACTTGAAGAGTAACCGGGGACGAGCAGATACTCACCAAATGTTCTTGACGGTTCCTCAAAAAAATATGCCATTTTAAACACTCCTCTTACTAATTGTATTCATAATATTTTACTCTTATTTAGATATTTTGTCAACTGCACTTTTATGTTTGCGGGCAATATTTTTTAAGGGCTTTGCACCTGAAATACCACCAACATCCATGCCTTTGGAAACCGCCGACTTTTTGAGAACGGTTAGACAAAAACTTTACAGGCTTTACTTTTATAAAATTCAGAAAATTGCTTTCTGTTTATTAACAGTCATATTTAAGGCTAAAAACCGAATCAATATAACGCTTTTTCCAAGGCTTCACAGTTTTGCTCCATTAAATCCAAATATGTTACACCGTCCAAAAAGTCCTGAAGCGGCATATTATGGCACGAGTTAAATGTAAGCACCTCTGCTTTTGTGCTTTCTGCAATTGTATCGGCAATTTTTCCGTTTGAAAGCTCCAGTTTAAAGATAACCGGAATATTCTCCTCACGAACCTTGTCAACTAAAAAGGCAACCGTTCCGACACTTGGCTCACTCTGTTCGGCACAACCGGGAAAAGCAGCATAATAATCAAGTCCGAACTCGTCAGCAAAATAACGTAACGGAAAACGATCCCCGAAAACTATTGTATTTCTCTCAGCATTCGACACAATACCGTTTATTTTTCTTTTTAAAGCTGACAAGTCGGAAAGGTATTTTTCACAGTTACTGCGATAGATCTCAGTGTTGTCCTTGTCTGCACTGCATACAGCGTCGGCTATTTTCTGAGTTATAACCTGCGCATTGCTTACTGATGTCCAAATATGTTCATCATACTCTGCCTCTTCAGCTGAGTCCGCCGTGGCATTACCGCTTTGAGTTTTATCTACTCCACCGTTGCTGTCGTTCTCGCCCTCATTATCATGAAAGTGTTCGTCATCCCCAGCATCTTCCATGCCCTCAACCAACTCTTCTTCTACCACATCGACACATTCCATCATATTGATTATTTTCATATTTGAGGTATCAAAGCTTTCCAAAACACCGTCAACCCACGACTCAGACTCTCCACCGACGTAAATAAAGACATCTGCATTCTGTATAGTTATAATATCCTGCGGAGTAGGCTCATACGTATGACTTTCCTCACCCGCACCTATAAGCATACTCACGTCTGCACAGTCACCCACTATTTGACGAGCAAAGTCGTACTGAGGAAAAATTGTTGCAACAATACTCAGCTTATCTTCCTCTTCCACTTTAGACTCTGCTACCTTGTCATTATTACACCCCGACAGCAGCAAGACACTGCTAAGACCAACTGCAGCAAATAAAGCCGTAAATCTTTTTAAGTATCTATCCCCCTGTTCCGTTCTATTTCTTACTATTTTAAATGAAAAGCCATTCATCTCTTTCATTACATATCTCCTTTTCAAAACTCATCTGTATACATTTTCATTATAATACATTTGACAGAATAATGCAAATACAGTTAACGGCAAATTGATGAAAAGACCTAAATCAATACCTCCCTAGTATTACACAT
>CAMWIZ010000242.1 GCA_947174455.1 uncultured Clostridia bacterium
ATATTTATTTGTTAACGTTCCTTGAAATCAGCAAGGTTAGATAAGATGTTGTAGGGTTTTAAGGGTTAGATAAAATACAGAGCTTTCGCCAGGCAGTGAAAGAATTGCTATTGATATTACATTTAACCACACTATTTACGGCAGTGGAAATGTATAATTATAATATTAAAAAATACAATAAAGGTGGAATAAAAATGCAGAAGCAGATTTTACTTACTCAACAGGGTTTAAAGGACTTGGAAGAGGAGCTTGATATCCTAAAAACCGTAAAAAGAAAGGAAATGGCAGAGAAAATTAAGCTGGCACGTTCTTACGGTGACTTGTCCGAGAACAGCGAATATGACGATGCAAAGAATGAGCAGGCTATAATGGAGGCAAGAATCGCTGATATAGAGGTTATGCTCAAAAGTGCAAAGGTTATTGATGAAAGTGAGATATCAAACGAACACGTTCACATTGGTTCTAAAGTAAAGGTATACGACAATGATTTTGAAGAGGAATTGGTATACCATATTGTAAGTGCAAGTGAGGCGGACCCGGAGAACGACAAGATTTCCGACGAATCACCTATCGGCCACGCTTTGCTTGAAAAAAAGGTTGGCGAGAAGGTTCATATTGAGTTGCCGAACGGAAGCAGTATTCAGCTTGATATACTTGAAATTACAAGATAATATTGTTAATGAGCAGTTATAAAATCAGATAGAATATTTAAGAAATAACCGTTAAGGTTTTTTGTATGACTTTTTCTAAAGGAGCGGCGGCTTCCATAGACAAAGTTTTTTAGAAATATCCTTAACGATATGTTGCTCATAGATAATAACATTGCATTTGCCCTGCCATAGGGTAATATTTAGTAGTTGCATATTTTATTTAGTAGTAATCAAAGGGGAATAGAAAATGAGCGAGAATAACGAACAGCAGGTACAGAATACAGGCGATATACTACAGGTTAGACGTGACAAGCTTTCTGCACTTCAGCAGCAAGGCTGCGATCCGTTCGAGGTTACAACCTTTGACAGAAATGCTCTTGCTGAGGAGATTACCGGCAACTTTGAGCAGTGGGAAAACAAAACCGCTGTCATTGCCGGTCGTATTATGAGTAAGAGAGGCAAGGGTAAGGTTGCGTTTATTGACGTACACGACCGTAGTGGTAAAATTCAGATTTTTGCAAAGATTGATGATTTAGGCGAGGACGTTTACAAAGCTTTGTTGAAGTGGGATATTGGCGATATCATTGGTGTAGAGGGCTTTGTTTTCAAAACAAGAGTCGGCGAAATCAGTATTCATGCAACTAAGGTTACTTTGCTGTCAAAATCGCTGCTGCCTCTCCCCGAAAAGTACCACGGCTTAAAAGATACAGATCTTAGGTACCGTCAGCGTTACGTAGACCTTATTATGAATCCTGATGTTAAGAATACATTCATTAGCAGAAGTAAAATTATCAGGACTATTCGTGAGGAGCTTGACAACAGAGGTTATATAGAGGTGGAAACGCCTGTTCTTAACACTATACCGGGTGGTGCTGCCGCAAGACCGTTTATCACTCACCACAATACTCTTGACATGGATTTGTACCTGCGTATTGCACCGGAGCTGTATCTGAAAAGACTTATTGTAGGCGGTATGGAAAAGGTATACGAGATAGGCAGACTTTTCAGAAACGAGGGTATGGACGTAAAGCATAACCCGGAATTTACAACTATTGAACTTTATGAGGCATATACAGATTATAACGGTATGATGGATTTAACCGAGAAGCTTATAAATAAGTCCTGTATTGCAGTCAACGGCACAGACCAAATTCAGTACCAGGGTGAGGATATCGACCTGTCACTTCCTTTCAAGAGATTGTCTATGATGGACGCTGTTAAGGAATATACAGGTATTGATTTCAGTGAATTTATAGGTGATACTGAAAAGGCTAAGGAGGTTGCAAGGGAGCTTAACCTTGAGGTTAAGGCAACCGACACATGGGGTAACATTCTCAATACCGCATTCGAGGAGAAGGTTGAGGAGAACTTGGTTCAGCCTACCTTTATCTATGACTATCCTGTGGAGGTTTCTCCTCTCACAAAGCGAAAGAAAGGTGTCCCGGAAATAGTAGAGCGTTTTGAGCTGTTTGCAACAAGACGAGAGCTTGCAAACGCATACTCTGAGCTTAATGACCCGATAGACCAGAGAAGGCGTTTTGAGCATCAGCTTATGCTTAGGGACAGCGGCGATGATGAGGCACAAATGCTTGACGAGGATTTCCTTACGTCGCTTGAATACGGCATGGCACCGACAGGCGGCATGGGTATGGGAATTGACCGTTTGGCAATGCTTCTTACTGACAGTGCATCAATAAGGGATGTTATAATTTTCCCGACGATGAAGCCCCTACCAAACGAAAAAGCCTAAAAAAACCGGTATTTATGCGGGTTTGCGGTACTTCGATACGTCAAAGGACGTATTAAAGGACGCATTTTGGCATAGTCATTTACAACAGTATGAAAGAGTACACAATCTGACTAGAGATAAATTCAATCAAATATGAACTACTAAGAGGACGTTTTCTAAAGAAATTTAGAAGATGTCCTCTTTTTTGCGTTATGGAGAAAAATACGTCAATTTATGTGAAGCACATGGAAAGGTGGTACTTATGAGCGAAGTAAATGATAGCAGTGAACGAGTTAAGGAAATGAAGAAATTTGTTAGATATGCAGATGGAGCAAGAATGAGTATTATCCGTATGATGGAATGGAAGATTATTACTACAGTGTGTTTGTGGAAACAGATTTAAACAAGGCAGAAACTGTATCGGGAAAGAGCCTTTCAAACAATACATAAAGAGTTCAATATAAAATCATGATAATGATATTGTAG
>CAMWIZ010000243.1 GCA_947174455.1 uncultured Clostridia bacterium
TTTTTTTTCATGATACGCCGACCACAGCCCTCTCCAGCCCTCCATTCGGCGGCTCCCTCACCCGTCTAAAAGAGACAGCTTTAATATGTTTTGAGTAATTTTGATAGCCGATGTAAATCGGCTTTTTTTATTTTATTGCAGACATTACATTATTTGTGTTCAAAATAATTACTAAAACTTACAAAGGAGATTTTATTATGGCTAAAACTACTGTTTTCAAGGGTGCTGCAACGGCTCTTATTACACCGCTGAACGAAAACGGCATTGATTATGAAAGGTTCGGTACTCTTATTGATTGGCAGATTGAGCAGGGTATAGATGCACTTGTTATCTGCGGTACTACAGGTGAGGCGTCAACTCTTACAGATGCTGAGCATAAGGAAGCTATCCGTTTTGCAGTTGAGAGGGCGGCTCACAGAGTTCCGATTATTGCAGGTACAGGTGGTAATGACACAGCGTATGCCATTGAACTTACAAAGTATGCGTGCAGTGTCGGTGCAGATGCAGCCTTGGTAGTAACACCTTACTACAATAAGGCTACGCAAAAGGGTCTTATCAAAATGTTTACCGCTATTGCAGATGCAAGTACTATTCCGCTTATCCTTTACAATATTCCGTCAAGAACAGGTGTTAACATTGCACCAGAAACATTTGTTGCTCTTGCAGAACACCCGATGATTGCAGGCATAAAGGAGGCAAGCGGAAACATATCCCAGTGCGTAAAGATTATGTCACTTGTTGGTGATAAGCTTGATATGTACAGCGGAAACGACGACCAGATTGTTCCTTTGCTTTCAATCGGCGGCAGCGGTGTTATATCTGTTTTGTCAAACGTATTTCCGAAGGAAACAAGTCAGATGTGTAAAAAGTATTTTGACGGCGATGTAAAGGAGAGTGCAAAAATGCAGCTTGACTATCTGCCGCTTATCAATGCACTTTTCTCTGAGGTGAATCCGATTCCCGTAAAGGCTGCTATGGCTAAGCTCGGCTATTGTGATAACTTTGTAAGAATGCCCCTTACAGTTATGGAGGACGCACACGCAGAGGTTCTCTACGATGAAATGAGAAAGTGCGGATTGGACGTATAATATAAGCTTAATTTCAAAAGGATGTATAAACGATGATTTGTAATAATTTATCTGTAAATGACAATAACCACCTTACGCTTGCAGGGGTTGATGTTGTAAGCATGGCGAAAAAGTACGGTACTCCGCTTATGCTTATGGACGAGGGCAAAATTCGTGAGAAGTGCAGTATTTACCGTGATGCTATGAAAAAGTACTTCACAGAGGATTCAATGCCTCTCTTTGCAAGCAAGGCTTTAAGCTTTAAATATATTTATAAAATAGCAAACAGTGAAAACATCGGTATCGACTGTGTTTCCGCAGGCGAGATTTATACTGCTGTTCAGGCAGGTTTTCCAATGGAAAAAGCATATTTCCACGGTAACAGCAAAACCGAAGAGGAAATCAAATTTGCAATCGAAAGCGGTGTGGGTCACTTTGTATGTGACAGCATTGAGGAAGTATCTGTTGTTGATGAAATAGCAGGTCAAATGGGTGTTAAGCAAAAGCTTTTGCTTAGAATTACTCCAGGAATAGATCCTCATACACACAAGAAAATTTCAACAGGCAGTGTTGATTCAAAATTCGGTGTGGCTATTGAAACGAAGCAGGCATACACTCTTGTGGAAAAAACTCTAAAGCTTGCGAATGTTGAGCTTTGCGGCTACCATTGTCATATAGGATCGCAGATTTTTGAGTATGACCCGTTCTGCGATGCTGCAAGAATTATGATTAAATTCATTGCCGATACAAAGGAAATGTTTGGCTATGCTGCAAGTGAGCTTAACCTCGGCGGCGGTATGGGTGTGAGATATACTGAGGAAGACCCCGAAATTGACTATGCTGCAAACATCAAGGGCATTGCAGATATCGTTAAGGAGCTTTGTGCCGAATACAGTGTTGATATGCCAAAAATTCTTATGGAGCCGGGCAGAAGCATTGTTGCGGATGCAGGACTTACGCTGTACACGGCAGGATACTTAAAGGAAATTACAGGCTTGAAAAACTACATTTCTATTGACGGCGGTATGACTGATAACCCAAGATTTACCCTCTACCAGTCACCGTATACCGTTCTGCTTGCAAACAGAATGAACGAGGAGAAAAATTACAAATGTACAGTTGCCGGCAGATGCTGTGAGAGCGGCGACATTATCCAAGAGGATGTTATGATGCCGAAGCCAAACAGAAATGATACTATCGCAGTTCTTACTACAGGTGCATACAACTATGCCATGGCATCACACTACAACAAGGTTCCAAAGCCTGCTGTTGTAATGCTTAAAGACGGAGAGGACTTTGTAGTAATTAAAAGAGAAACTCTTGCTGATATGATAGCAAACGAGGTTTGACCATAACAATAAAAACGACGGTCTATGCAGATTTTGCATAGACCGTACAGTGTTATTGAAGGTTAAAGAAAACAGAAATTTTTTGGGGGTGTTATTTTGAATTCAGACTGCACAGTAGAAATTGACGGTGGTTTGATAAACGTCAGAGTGGGTGCCATCATTATGAAAGGCGACAAATTTCTGATGGTTGGCAACGAACGACAGGACTATTTATATTCTGTAGGCGGACGTGTAAAATTCGGTGAAACAGCAGAAGATGCGATTATAAGAGAAGTATATGAGGAAACAGGTGTTAAGCTGGAGGTATCTCGTCTTGGATTTATTCACGAAAATTATTTTTACGGAGATGACCCCATTAAGAAAAATAAATTAATTTATGAAATTTCATTTTACTTTTACATGAAAACCCCGAGTGATTTTGACCCAAAATGCAAAAG
>CAMWIZ010000244.1 GCA_947174455.1 uncultured Clostridia bacterium
CCTCTGCATTGTTTGTGATTTGCTTAAACATTATTTCTCTGATAGGTGTATTTCTTATGAAATAACTCAATTTGAAAACGGCATAAATCTCCTGCATGAAGTTGAGGACGGCAGATATTTTGATATTGTTGTGCTTGATATTTATATGGACAAGCTTCTTGGAATTGATGTTGCACATAAGCTTCGGGAAATTGGGTTTGAGGGGGATATAATTTTTTTGACTGCAACATCTGATTTTGCTGTCGAAAGCTATGATGTCAGCGCCAGCGGGTATTTGCTAAAACCACACAGTTACCCTAAGCTGTGCAAAGTCATGGATAAGATTACAATAGGTTACTCCAAACAATCTTACCAGATTCACCGCAGAAATTCATTTGTGCGTGTTCCGTATGATGAGATTGTTTTTGTAGAGAGTAGTAATTCTAAGTGTATACTCAAGAGAAACAACGGTGAGGAATTTGTCATATATAAGCGGTTGTCCGATATTGAAACGGAGCTTATGGATAAACGTTTTCTAAGAAGTCACAGGAGCTTTTTGGTGAATATGAGTTATATAACCGCTGTGGATAAGGAGTTTACCCTTACTACAGGTGATGTGGTGCTTATTCGTCAAAAAAGTCTAAAGAAAATACGGCAGGTGTATACTGACTACCTGTTATCTATGACTTTAAACGGAAATTTTGAGTGATAATTTTCATTTTATCTGAATTAGATGTACTGATAAATAAACGTTAGAAGATTGCAGGATATACTCTGTTAGCAATAGAGGGTTCGTGAGAGGTATGACATTAAAGGAACTTATTGAGGAACTTGGTGGCGATTATGAAGATGTTTTTGAGAGATTGGTTTTTGAAGAATCAATAGAACGCTTTTTAAAATCCTTTTTAACTGATGAGACATTTTATAATATGATTGAATCTTTGAAGAGTAATAGCTTTGAACAGGCATTTTATTATGCCCATACACTTAAAGGGTTGTCACGAACTCTTGGGTTCTTCGGACTTTATGTGTCAAGCGGTCAAATAGCCGAGGGTATTCGCAGTAATTTGTTTGTCGATAACGATTTATTGATAGATTTTATGCATAATTCAGAAACAGAATATGCAAAGGTGATAGATGAAATAGAAAAGTACTTTGCTTTCAAACAAAACAATTAATGTACCTTAAAATAGAGAAGCCCCAAAATTGAATATAACATTTAAAAAGAATCGGTAAGGTCTTTGGGCGTTTTTTTCAAAATGCCGTCAGTTTCCAAGAACAGAGATTGAGGTGGGATTTTAACGTCATTGCTCTTAGTAATATATTACTTGAATTCTTTATTACTATTATAATTCTGAAAGTGATTATGCGGTTATGTCTTAATCTAAGTCGATTTTTACAGCAATATTTTGTTGTGCCGGTCCGCAGATAACGTTTCCCTCATAGTCAAATCTTGAGCCGTGGCATGGGCAGTCCCATGACAGTTCGTCGCTGTTCCATGTTAGCTGGCAGCCAAGGTGAGGGCACTTTGTGGATACGAAATATATTTCGTTTTCACTTTTTCTGTATACTCCCAGCTTTTCGCCCTTGTAACTTACTATACCACCGTCGCCTATGTGCAGGTTTGCAATGCTTGCATTTGGGTAATAGAATTTTTCCATGCAGAGGTTCTTTATTGCAGTGCCGCTTTCGTTAATGATAGTGGGGATTGAGTGGATATGAAAGCGAGAGGGTGAATAAATCTCAGAGCAGTTTGCCTTGCCATCTTTAATTAAATGTGAAAGTATTCTTGCCGCCACCATTGAGGTTGTCATGCCCCACTTATCAAATCCCGTAGCCATGTACAGGTTTCTGTTTGTGAATGGGAATTTTCCTATATAGGGGATACCGTCTGCGGTTTTGCAGTCTTGTGCCGACCATTTCATTACTTGCTTGCATTCGGGGTATAGTTCCCTTGCTTTGTCAAAAAGTCTGTCGTAGCATCCCCTGTGGTTTTCGCCCGTGCGGTGTGCCTCGCCGCCGAATAGGCAGTACTTGTCATAGCTTCTTAGTGAAATACCGCCGTTGTCAATGCACTTATACACACCGTTAAGTTTTGGTGTGTTTTCCAAGGCGATTACGTATGAACGTACTTGGTGTATTCGTGCAAAGCTGAGGCCGGGAAAATTAAGAAAGGGGTAGTGACAGGCAAAAACAATGTTGTTTGCGTTGATTTTTCCTTTTGCAGTAGTTACGGTGTTGTGTCTGTCCACTGATAAGGCGGGAGTATTTTCGTATATGGTTAAATAGTCGGATATGCCTGCAATGAACTTTAACGGTGAAAATTCAGCTTGATTTTCAAAGCAAAGTCCTGCAAGGGGTGTGACCGGGATTTCAAGCTTTTCTGTCAAAACAGGATTTAAACCGCACCGTTTGGCACTTGTGTACTCGTCAATGATTTTCTGTCTGTCTGTCATAGTATAGATATATGACGGCAAACGTCTGAAATCGCATTCTATTCCGAGAGAGCTTATTAAGTCCTCATAGTCGTTTATGGCTCTATTGTTTGTTTTTGCATATGCTGTTGCAATTCGTTTGCCGAACTGCCTTTCCAATGTTGAATACTTTACGCCGTGCTGAGAGGTGATTTTTGCCGTTGTGTTTTTTGTTTGACCACCCCCAATTCTGTTGCTGTCAATGACGGCAACATCTTCACCCAGCAGTGCAAGTCTATAGGCTGTAAGTATTCCTGCCATCCCTGCACCGATAACAAGTGTAGATACGTTTATATCACTTTCAAGAGTTTCTCGTTTGTCAATAATGCAGTCGTTTTCCCATATAGACTTCAAGAAAATCACCTCAATCTTAAAATGTATTAT
>CAMWIZ010000245.1 GCA_947174455.1 uncultured Clostridia bacterium
TTACAAGATTTTTGTATTATTTTGTTAAACTCAAAAACAAATAAACGTACCAACATTAGAGATACTATTATCAGAAATCTATTCCTACGGAGGTAAAAACATGACACCCGAAAATAATATTCTGCAAAACGACCGACAGTTACAATCACCGACACTCGACGGTCAAAAAAGTCAGGCAGAGAGGATACGTTTTACTGACGAGAACCGAATAAATGTATCTGACTACCGTCACACCAACAAGCACAGCGACTTACCCGAAAGAAAGCTGCACCGCAACGAGGGCAATGACGTTAAGTCCACCATAGACAAATATGTGGCAAATGCACAAAAGGCACTCGATGAATATATGCTGCTCGACCAAAAACAGGTTGACAGAATAGTGCAGGCAATGGCATTGGCAGGTTTGGAACAGCACATGGAGCTTGCAAAAATGGCAGTTGCCGAAACAGGCAGAGGCGTTGTCGAGGATAAAATAATAAAAAATATGTTTGCAACCGAATATATTCTGAACTCCGTAAAGCATACAAAAACAGTGGGAGTTATCGAGGAAAACGAACTGGAGGGATATGTGGAGGTTGCCGAGCCTGTCGGAATAGTGGCAGGTGCAACACCTGTAACAAATCCCACTTCAACAGCCATGTTCAAAGCGATTATATGTGCAAAGTCACGTAATCCGATTATTTTCGGATTTCATCCAAATGCTCAAAAAAGCTCAGCGGCTGCGGCAAAGTGTGTTTACGATGCGGCAGTAAAGGCAGGTGCACCGAAAAACTGCATACAGTGGATAGAGCATCCGTCGCTTGAAGCCACCAACTACCTTATGAATCACAGCGGCGTTGCATTGGTACTTGCAACGGGCGGTGCAGGAATGGTAAAGGCGGCATATTCTACAGGAAAACCCGCACTCGGCGTTGGACCGGGTAACGTTCCGTGTTATATTGAAAAAACAGCAGACTTGGAACGTGCCTGCACCGACCTTATGCTGTCAAAGACCTTTGACAACGGTATGATTTGTGCATCTGAGCAGGCGGTAATTGTCGATAAAGAAATTGCACCTCAATTTGAAAAAATTATGATTGAAAACAAGTGCTACTTTCTCAACAGCAACGAAACACAAAAGGTTTCCGATTATGTTATCAATTCCGAAAAGCGTGCCGTTAATCCTGATGTTGTCGGAAAAAGTGCTTGCTTTATAGCAAAAAATGCCGGCATAACCGTCCCCGACGGCACAAAAATTCTTATAGCAAAGCTTGACGGAGTAGGCGACCAATACCCGCTTTCAAGGGAAAAACTTTCCCCCGTACTTGCTTACTACATCTGCGAAAACAGCGAACAGGGCTTTGACATTGCAAACAAAACCTTGGAAATGGGCGGCCTTGGTCACTCAGCCGTTATTCACAGCAATAACAGAGAGCTTATTAAAGCTTACGGCGAGCGTATGCGTGTCGGCAGAGTTATATCAAACTCACCGTCATCTCAGGGTGCAATCGGCGATGTATATAATACCAATATACCGTCGCTAACACTTGGCTGCGGTTCTTACGGCCACAATAGCACAACATCAAATGTATCTACCGTAAACCTTATAAATAAAAAGAGAATCGCACACAGACGTGTAAATATGCAGTGGTTCAAAATCCCCCCGAAGATTTATTTTGAGAGAGGCTCAATACAATACTTGGAAAAAATGACTAAGATTGACCGTGCGTTTATAGTAACCGACAACACAATGCTGGAGCTTGGCAATGTGGAAAAAGTTATGTATTACCTCAGAAAAAGAAAGAATATGTGCCGAACAGAGGTGTACAGCGACATTGAACCCGATCCCGATGTAGAAACGGTAATGCGTGGAGTAAAGGCAATGAATGACTTTAAGCCTGACGCAATTATCGCATTGGGCGGCGGTTCTGTAATAGACGCCGCAAAGGCAATGTGGCTTTTCTATGAACATCCTGACCAAACCTTTGACGGCATGAAGCAAAAATTTATGGATATACGCAAACGTGCGTACAAGTTCCCGCAGCTTGGTGTAAAGGCTAAATTGGTTGCTGTTCCCACCACATCGGGAACAGGCTCTGAGGTTACTTCCTTCTCAGTTATAACAGACAGAACAAACGGCAATATCAAATATCCGCTTGCAGATTATTCATTAACTCCGTCAGTTGCAATAATTGACCCACAGTTCGTTGTAACTCTGCCAAGGACCCCAACAGTAGATACAGGCTTAGACGTACTGACCCATGCTATTGAGGCATATGTTTCCGTAATGGCAAGTGACTACACCGACGGCTTAGCTATGCAGGCGGTTGACCTTGTTTTCAACTATCTTCCGAGGGCGTATAAATACGGTGCAAATGACTTTGAAGCAAGGGAAAAAATGCATAATGCCTCATGTATCGCAGGTATGGCGTTTACAAACGCATTTTTGGGGCTTAACCACTCCATGGCTCATAAGCTTGGCGGCGAGTTCCACATTGCACATGGCAGAGCAAACGCAATACTTCTGCCCTATATTATTAAGTTTAATTCCGAAAAGCCGACTAAATTTGCAACTTTTCCAAAATATGAAAAGTTTATAGCGGACATTAAGTACGAAAAACTTGCAAATATGCTTGGCATAGGCGGACGTACCACAAAAGAAAGCGTTAATAATCTGATTAGGGCAGTACGAAAGCTAAACACAGACTTAGGTATGCCGTCATCTTTACAGGAATTGGGCATTGACGAAAAATCATGGAAGTCAACCTTACCCCGTCTTGCGGAAAAAGCACACGAGGACCAATGTACAAGTGCAAACCCACGCTATCCTCTAATAAGTGAAATAGAAGCAATCTAT
>CAMWIZ010000246.1 GCA_947174455.1 uncultured Clostridia bacterium
AATTACAAAACTTTAGTTATGGGTCATAGAGTTTATGCCATAATAATTTTCTCCTTTTATTTATAAATAATTGTTTAAAAATGCCTGTTCAAATACAGTAAAGATTATTTTCACTGTGACTCTTTGCTGCTGAGATATTATCTTCATCCCTTAAAATCTGTCTTTGAATCGGCAGCATTTCCGCTGCCTTTTTCTCAAAAATTCCTTTAAGCTTTATAAGCTGTTGAAGGTCAAGACCCTTTACCATAGGCTCTAAAAGCTCGCAGTCTATTTCGCTTTTTGCAACAACAGCCGACTTCACTGTTTCAAGCTCCAGCATAGATTTATACCTGTCTGTCTGCTCCGATTTTTTCTTTAACCGCTCCACATAATTTTTCATTATGTCAAACTCATCTTTGCTTATCGTCACATTCTCATTGTGTGTATCCAATTTCTGAAAAAGCTTTTGTGCAGTCTTTTCTTCATACTCCTCATCAATCTCCAAGCCAAAGCTTTTTATTACTCCTGCCCTTCTCTGTGACGGCACTGCGGTAAATGACCACTCATACGCATCTGACGGAGCGGAGAGTACACCACAGCACTGCTTTCCGCTGTAAAACTCCCCTTTTTTATGACCGCAATAGCCGTTACGCATATCCTCACCGCAAATTGAGCAGCGGCATTCATCTACACGGCAGCCTACACTCACCTCCTTTTGAATACCTGCATCAAGCATTGCTATTAAATCCTCGTTACTGTCGCAAACAGGCATATATGCCTTAGCAGTCAGGCGGCAATATGTGTCACCGTATGCGGTAAGCTGCGGCTGCATATCCTCAACTGCACATGAATAAATTCTTGCCACTTGATTTTTGGCTGTTGGATTGTGGTCAAAAATACCCGTAACACCGACAAACATCTCGGCAAGACTGTAAAGTGCATCCTTTGTGAAATACTCGCAGTCCCTGTCAACATCGTTGTCACACAGCACAACATTAAAAGTGTAAATCTCTTCGGCTGTAAGCTGTCTGCGTGAGTATTTATTGATAAGCTCCAAATCACCATCACTTACTGAGTTGCGGCCACCTATCTCTGCATTTTTCTTTTTTAACATTAAATTTCCCCTTTCGTCAGTGACTGTTCAAGCTGTTCTGCCTGAGCATTGTAGTATCTTGCCTGAGCAAGCTCCACCTCGTCCTGTAGATTTATGTTGTCCCAAACAATTTCATAGTCGTCTGAAATTCCCCTCAGCCTTAGCCACATATCGCAAATTTTTCTTACGGTTCCGTTTAAAATACCTCTGTAGTATTCAAGCTCACTCGTCAAAATATCTGCCTGCTGACTGCTCATTCTCTCAGTTGTACTCCATGATAGACCAAGCAAAAACGGTGGAATAGACAGCTTTGCAATAATTTGCTCAAGCATCTGCCTTACAGGTATATCGCTGTCAAGTATCTGATTATCAGCACCTATAACTTTAATGGAAACATCACCGACCGACACAAAGTCGCTCACTTTACTGCTGTTGTGCATGGCCTTGCTCCATTCCTCGGCAACCTGCACCGCCCTCTGCCTGCTCATAGCTCGGTCATTGTCGCTTGACGGCTTGTACGTCACCGCAAATCTTACATTGCCTACACGCTCCCAGTTAACACCTATTGTGTTGTAGATTTTGAGCAAAACAGAGCTTACAAACGGCAGCCCTTTTAAAAGTGACGTTCCCGCAAGCTTTCCGGGTTCGGGATTTAACACCGATACCAAAAGCAAATCCTGATACGGCAGAACCTTACAATCACCTGCACCTATATTTATTCCCACAAGTGTATCCACCTTATTGTCGGAGCGAGTAAGCTCAATATCCCTAAGCGGTGCATTGTACAGAGAGTAAATATCCTTTCCGCTGCCCGTTAAAACTATCTCCCCCACAGCAGTACCGTAGGTTAACAGCTGATTCAAATATACCGACAAAAACTGAGTAATTCCCACACCGCAGCCATCAGACTTTACATTTTTCAAAAACATATTCATCGCATTTTCCACTGACTTATTTTTACAGCGTATATTAAAATCGCCCACCAGTCTGACTATTTTATCGAGTGCCGCATCAATTATAGGTACAGCCTCCCTTAATGCAGAGTAAAGCTCATATTCGGAGTTACCAAGCGGTACATATCTGTCTATAAGGTAAAATGGGTGCGTCCTCGACCTGTCAGCAGTCTGCACAACGGGTGCGGTGTCCTCCTTTTTTCCTTTTCCGCCTGTATCCTTTTTTCTTTTTTCAAACCATTTAATTTTCATCACCAATCCTTATCTGTATGCGGCTACCGCAAAGAAACCGTCGTCATCACCCGAGCAAACTGTGGTAACAAAATATCTGATATCGTCCATAGCATGGTCGTTTTCCTTTACAGGACAGTCCTTAACTCCGTTGTCGTCCCAGCGGTACAGTCCAAATTCTCTCATTGAATCGGCACAGGTATTACAGATTTTTATCTTCCCATCACGCAATGCAGTCGAAGTCATTCTAATGCCGTCAATCACTCTGTTATCCGCACTTTGCACATTAAAGCGGTTATGCCTTTGTATAGTTTGAATAAAACTTGCTGCAGACGGGTCTACTATAACCTTTTCAATTCTTCTGTCGCCTGCAAGCTCGCACAAAGAAGCATAATGCTCCTCGTCGGTTTTTTGTGACCCCATTGCACGGGAATCATAATAATACTCACAAAGTCTGTACCACACATCACCCACAAGTCCCCAAAGTCCGAACGATGACGGATTAACCGTTCCGTAGTCGCACGAAATAACGAATCTCTCGGCAGCCTGAGCAGGAACGTCGCAGAATGCTGAGT
>CAMWIZ010000247.1 GCA_947174455.1 uncultured Clostridia bacterium
GTATATATACTCAGAAATGGGATTTGACAGGAACACTGAAAGTGCCGAAGCCAAAAAAGTACCGATAACTGAAACAACCGTTTTAATAAGACCCTTTTTAAAACCAATAACTACAAACACACCGATAATAATTATCACCAAAACGTCCAAAAATATGCTCATTTTTATCATCCTTTCCGATTTATTTCAAGCTATATCTTCTTATTTCCGATACTCCCAAAATATACGCTGTTTTGGTTTGGGACAATATTGCACAGCGAGCGTCTGAGCCTACCTCCCATGTTCCGAACTCGTCACCGTAACCGTTATAAACCACAAGCTGACTGTCCGCCAAACAAGCTATTCTGTCGTCACATATACTCAGTGAAGTAATTTTTAAATTTGTAGAAATTGTGTTAAGCTCATTGCCCTCAACATCCATATACACAATACAGCAATCCCGTTTGTCGTCTGACCGTGACAACGAAACGGCTATGCTATTGTCATACGAAACATCATAAGAAGTAAGAGTTTTTTGTTCAAAACTGTACACGTTCTCGACAAGTTTATCGGTTGAAACGACAGATAAAGAACTGTCGGTAACCACGGCAAATGATTTGTCTGTAACAGGTTCTATTCCGTAAACTATTCTGTCATTATATGTAAGAACATTTATAGGCTCTGTTTTTGTAAAATCGAGTATATAGACCTTTGAAACCATCTCACCGTTATCGGTGTTGACAGCACCTATCGCCGCCATAGTTCCCGACTCGTTCATTGCGACGGAAACTGCATAGTAGTCATTAAACGAGTAGGAAAAAATAACCTCATTCTGAGGATTGTAAACAAAAAAAACCGAAAGATAACCCGCCTGGTCGGACAATACACCATAAAAACCCGTCGGTGATATGTCACAATCGGTAATTGCCGAACCTTGCGTACCCTCGTAAACCTCTTCATTTTCGGAAATTATTCTGTAATTGTTCCCTCCTACATTATACGCAATTGATTTGAATCCGTGCGTCTTTATTGCAGGATTTAAAAAATTATGCTGTTCAACAAATTTCTGTTCGCCGTTATTCATTAGTGAGACGACCGAGGTGTCGCTAACATACACCAAACTGCCGTTTACATAACCAATGTTGTTGTCAAGGATATTGGTCCCCTCTATATCCACAGGAAAATCCTCCTCAGAAGTACCTGCAGCAGAAAACCAAGAGCTTATACCCTTTGGTGAAAAGCTGTCCCAACAGGCAACAACCAACACAACAGCGGAACAGATAATGCAGAAAACAAGACATACAGCCACACGGGAGGAACAACCGAACGGTAGAGATTTTTTCTTTTTTCGCCCACGATTATTACCTGAAATATTTAATTTTTCATCATTATTTACATCATGCGACATTTTAATCTTCCTTTAAAGGGGTTAATAGTAAACCTTGTTTAGGTAAAGACCGCAGGCAGGTGCAGTAGGCCCTGCAAACTGTCGGTTTTTTTTCCCGATAATAGCAGGAATATCATCACAAAGAATTTTTCCCTGTGCCACCCTCAGCAAAGTTCCCGTCATAATCCTTACCATGTTATACAAAAAACCGTTTGCCTCAACGGTAAATGTAACCATATCTCCATCACGTTCAACCTTTGCAAAAACAACATTTCTGTGCATATCCCCCGGCCTTCTGTTGTCGGGAGTGCAAAAAGACGTATAGTCATGGTTGCCAATATAATGGGAACACGCTTTATTAAGTAAATCCACATCAAGATTATTGTAACGGTAATGAAGTGCATACCCGTCAAGAAAGGGATTTCTCACTTCATTATTCCATATTTTATATATGTACTGCTTGCGTGTGCAGTCATATCTTGGGTGAAAGTCCATAGGCATATCACAGCAGTCATACACACAAACTGAGCTTGGCAAATGTCTGTTCAAGGCAGCCTTTAACCTTTCAGCAGGAATACGGTGACTCGTTTTTAAGCCTATGCAGTACATATTTGCATGAACACCAGTATCCGTCCGACTACAGCCTTTAACGTCCATATCATCACCGATTATATTATGAAGTGCATTTTGAAAGACTTCCTGAACCGATAAAGCATTTTGCTGAATCTGCCATCCATGGTAATTTCTTCCGTCATATGCTATGGTTAGTTTTACATTCCTGAGCGTATTACCTCCGGAAACTTCAGATTGCATATAATCACCCCAATAAATATTATACCGGCTATTGTCAGTGCGACAAAGTCAATGGCTGAATATTTCATCTGCTTCATTCTTGTTCTGCCGTCACCGCCGTGGTAACAGCGACTTTCCATTGCCATGGCAAGTTCAAAGGCACGTCTGAACGCAGATACAAACAGCGGTATCAAAATCGGGACGAGTGCCTTCACACGGGCAATAAGATTGCCACTTTCAAAGTCTGCCCCCCTCGCTTTTTGAGCCGCAGTAATTTTATCGGTTTCTTCAAGCAATGTCGGTATAAACCTAAGTGCAATAGTCATCATCATAGCGATTTCGTGAACCTTAACATGAAACACCGACAACGGCTTCAGCAGCACTTCTATTCCATCAGTTAGCTGGGTAGGTGATGTTGTATACGTTAAAACCGAGCTAATAAGTACAAGTGCTATAATTCTAACTGCAACAAATACGGCGGTATTTATTCCCGCCTGCGTTACCGTTAAAAAGTGCCACTGCCATATCGGCTCACCTGTGCCGTAGAACAAATTAAGAACTGCAGTAAATAACACAATAAAAACTATAGCCTTAATGCTCTTAAAATAAAGCTTTGGCGAAACCTTTGACATCAAAACTACACCAAATACCGACAATGCCATTATAGCAAG
>CAMWIZ010000248.1 GCA_947174455.1 uncultured Clostridia bacterium
ATCCATGATATGGTCGATAAATCCCTGACCGTCGGAACGCAGTTCCTGAAGCCTTGTTTCAATTTCCTTATAGCCTATCGGGTCAAGGTACTGAAGTGACAAGTCCTCCATTTCGTCCTTAATCGCCTTAATACCCAGTCTATGAGCTATAGGAGCAAAAACCTCCATGGTTTCCAATGCAATATCTCTACGCTTTTGCTCACGCATACAATCAATAGTACGCATATTGTGAAGTCTGTCTGCAAGCTTTATTATAATTACACGAATATCGTCTGCCATTGCTATTAGCATTTTACGAACATTCTCCGCCTGACGTTCTTCCCTTGTTGTGTAGGCAATTTTACCTATCTTGGTTACCCCGTTTACAAGGTGCGACACATCCTTGCTGAACTGCTCTGCAAGCTCCTCAAGAGTAACCTCGGTATCCTCCACAACATCGTGCAGAAGAGCCGCAACTATAGAATCGGTATCCATCCCCAAATCTGCCAATATACATGCCACGGAAGTAGGATGCAGAATATACGGCACACCCGAAATTCTCCGCTGATCCTTGTGTGCTTCATCAGCAAGGCGGTAAGCTTTTTCTATTTTTTCATAATCATAGTCTGCACCGCTCTTGTGAAGATTTTCACAAAGCTCCTCATAGTCTTGATAATACTTTCTGCTTTCAGACATTGTAACACACCCCATTTTTTAAAGTAGTTTCTGCAAAATCGGAGCCGACAGGATATTCACCTTCGGGGGATTTTCCACAAGCTGTATATTAAGCGATGACACAGTGCTTTTCATGGTTATAAGATTTAGCTCAGTCATAGCTTTTAAAATCACCATAAGCTTACCTACGTTAATATTGTCATTTCCTATTCTGTACTGTAAAATATCAGCGGTAAAGGCAAATCCCTTATTTGCCCTTAGATAACGATAGACCGCCGCACAGTCCTCTCTGTTTACCGTAAGCTGTTCTTTCATGGCCAACGTAACAGGCATTCCCGACATTAAGGAATCGTAAAATATACTGCTGAGCATCTGTTTCTCATTATCCTGTGAGGAAAATCCCATATCCTTTATCAACAGCGAAACCTTCTTAACATTATTATAGGTATTTACATCAAGCGTAACCGCTAAATTTACAGTGTCACCATTTATATAAGGAAATTTTTCTATAGGCATATTAAAATAAAGAGCCTCAATATTGGCATTATTCCTTGAAAACAAAAGCCTCAGGTGTTTTCCGCCCTTTAAGGGAATTATGCCATTCAGTGTCAAATTGTATATCCCAAAAACAGGAGTTGGATTTCCCGAACCGTACGGTTCAAGAATTTCCAAACTCTCTGCCATTTCTACGGTTATTACCGACGGATTCAGCTTGCAGGCTATATTAAGTATGGGCAAAATAGGTTTGTTGAGTGAGTCCGCATACTCGTTTATTTTTTCCCTAAATAAATCTATATTAGCAGTAGGAAGCGACATACCCGCAGCCATTGGGTGTCCGCCAAAAACCGTCAAAAGCTCCTTACAGTATGCAACACCGTCACACATTGCAAAGCCTTCTATGCTTCTTGCCGAACCTTTTGCATTTTCGCCGTCATAACTGATTATAATTGTAGGCTTGCCGTATTTATCTTTAATTCTTGCTGCGGCAATACCTATTACACCTTGATGCCAGCCTTCACCGGCAACAACAATTATCTTTCTGTACTTAATGTACTCATCATTATCAAGCTTCTGCTCAACCTGTTTTAAAATTTCCTGTTCTATCTCCTGACGGTTCCTGTTGTCCTCGCTAAGCTCCTCGGCAATTTCTCTTGCTTCATCAGAGTCCTCAGACAAAAGAAGTTTTACCGACTTTTGGGAAAGACCCAGCCTGCCGCCTGCATTGATTCTCGGCACAAGAGTAAAAGCGACATTACCTGCACTAAGCTCCTTTTCTGCATAACCTGCACTTTGCTTTAACGCAGCAATTCCTATTCTGTCGCCGTTGTTTATTTTCCTAAGACCTGCTTTCACCAAGGAGCGGTTTTCTCCACTGAGACTTACGACATCTCCGACCGTACCTATAGCGGCAATGTCGGAAAATTTGTCCAACAGCTCGTCTATATTCAATCCGTCATCGTCCATTGCCATGCACAGCTTGAACACTATACCCACGCCCGAAAAATGCTTAAAAGGACTGATGTCATCCTCTCTGTGCGGATTAACCACAGCTATGGCATTAGGAAGCTGTGCTGGCGGTGTATGGTGGTCGGTAACAACTGTTTGAATTCCAAGAGAAGATGCGTAATCTATCTGCTCACATGCTGATATGCCATTGTCTACGGTAATTATCAGTGAAACGCCCTGCTCCTTCAGAACATCAACAGCATTGTTATTCAGACCGTAGCCTTCATTCTCCCTTGACGGTATGTAATACATAACATTTGCACCAATGCTTACCAAATATGAATACAGCAAGGCGGTTGACGTTACACCGTCGGCATCATAGTCACCGTAAACACAGATGCGTTCAAAGCTTTGTACTGCCTTTGTGATTCTGATTACAGCTTTATCCATATCCGTGACAAGAAAAGGATCAGAAAAATCAAAATCCTCTGATAAAAACTCCGCAATCTCCTCATCATCCTCAAAACCCATTATATCAATAAGCATTGCAGGAAGAATATGTATATTAAACTCAGCGGCTATTCTCTTTGCGTTATCCTTGTCAAGCTTTGAGATAACCCATTTTTTCATAATGTACATACTCCTGTCTCTTATAAAAATCTGACGCTGCCGACGAATAGAGAGGTGTAGATCTCG
>CAMWIZ010000249.1 GCA_947174455.1 uncultured Clostridia bacterium
GTATTTTGATACAATAAAGTAAATCAGATTTACTTCTGTAATAAGGGGTGATACTATGGACGGGAACGAACTTGGCAAAAAAATCCGAGAAGCACGACTTGCAAAAAAACTAACTCAAAGTGAAACTGTCGGGAATTTTATAACAAGAAATATGCTTAGCCAAATAGAAAGCGGCAATGCCACCCCTTCGCTGAAAACACTGGAATATCTGTGCGAAAGGCTTGAACTGCCGTTTGACCAGCTTGTCGCTAAAGACAGTGAATGTAAGCCGCCTGCTAATCCACTGATTGAAGCAAAAAATAATATTAAAAATCACCAATATAAAAAGGTACTAAAGCTGTCAAAGCTGCTTACCGATACAACCAACGACTATTATGATGAATACTGTGCCTTATACACCCTTGCCAACATTTCGCTTGCAAAGGAGAATGCTAAAAAAGGCAATCATTCAGACGCTATTCCTTATGCTAAAACGGCTTCCGAATACTCCGAAAAGGGAATCTACAAAAATTCGACTCTTCATTTGGAGGCTATGCTCTTACTTCAAGAGGAAGCAAAGGCTATACTTGAAAAGTAGGTTTATACTGTCATATCCATACCTGTAAAACGGTGTAAGACCTTATGCGACACCGCACGTAATTACATTATAATTTTAACCACCCTATACCCGTAAGGAACATAAGAAAACGCAGGTTCTTGTTAGTCAAGCCTTGCGTTTTCTGCATTAGTATGATATATTTATTTCATGTTTTTTCAGAGCGTGTTTCATTCCTTTATATACTCCATAAACTTATTCAGTATTGTTTCGTGTAGAAAGCTTTTACCTAAATGCCAATAATTTCTGCTTGATACAGATATTGGCAGAATTATATGCATAACTTGGGCTATACTATCCGTATAGGCAGAAACTCCTCTGAAAATATTTCGACTAAACAAAATACAGCAGAGGACGTATACAAATGAAAAAACAATTTCTTGAAATCGGACAGGTAGTCAATACACATGGTCTAAAGGGGGAAATGAGGGTTGACCCATGGTGTGATAATCCGCAGTTTCTGTGCAGCTTTAACACACTTTATTTAAAAAACGGCGATAAGTGGAAAATAACACAGAGCAGACCGCATAAAAATGTTGCTATAATTAAGGTGGACGGTATAGATACCATTGAGCAGGCGGACGCCCTCAGACGCACTGTGCTTTACATTAACCGCAGTGACGTAGAGCTTGAAAACGGTGCGTATTTTATACAGGATATTATCGACTGCACTGTTATAGATACCGACACAAAACAAACCTACGGTAAAGTAACAGACGTTATTAAGACAGGTGCAAACGATGTTTATCAGATAACCGACGATAACGGCAAAGAGTATTTAATACCCGTAATTGACGACGTTGTGATATCAACCGATACCGACAGCGGAATTATTGAAATAAGACCGCTTAAAGGAATTTTTGACGGCGAGGAATAAGAAGTATGAGAATTGACATTATTACTCTTTTCCCCGAAATGTGTGAGGCGGTTATGGGTGAAAGTATTATCGGAAGGGCACAAAAGAGTAACGCTATAGAAGTAAACTGTCATCAGCTTCGTGACTATGCTTTTGACAAGCACCGCCGTGTTGACGACGCACCTTACGGCGGCGGTATGGGTATGCTGATGATGGCAGAACCGATTGCACTGTGCTTTGAGGATATTTGCAAGAAAATAGGCAGCCGCCCCCACTTTATATATATGTCACCCCAAGGAAAAACTTTAACGCAGGAAAGAATAAAAGAACTTGCTCAGTATGAAAATGTGTGTCTGCTGTGCGGTCATTATGAGGGCGTGGACGAACGTCTTATTGAAAAATACATTGACGAGGAGATTTCCATAGGCGACTATGTTCTGACAGGCGGTGAGCTTCCCGCATTGGTTCTTGCGGACTCACTTGCAAGAATGGCACCGGGTGTTTTGTCCAACAACGAGTGCTTTGAGCTTGAAAGCCATTATAACGGTCTTATAGAATATCCGCAGTATACCCGACCGAGTGTATGGAGAGGCATAGAAGTTCCGGAGGTACTTACAAGCGGTCACCACAAAAATGTTGAGGAGTTCAGACGCAGAGAATCCATTATAAGGACGGCAAAAAAACGTCCTGATTTGTTGGAAAATGCTGAATTGACCGACAAAGAACGAGAACTTGCGGAAAATGTTCTGTTAGGTGAGTACAAAAAACAAAAAAACTTTTAGATAAACTGCACAAATTAACAAAAATTACTTTTCCCTGAGTAGTTCATCAATCCAAACTTAATTATAGGTGTTGACGATGTTCGCCAATGTGATATAATAGTATATACGAGATGTTGATAAACAAGGCGAATATTACATTATCATTTTCAACAGAGAGAGGGTTACTTATAATGTGTGTTAAGGAAGTTTTAGTTGAGAATCAGGTTGGTTTGCACGCACGTCCTGCTACATTTTTTATCCAGAAAGCTAATGAGTACAAGGCTTCTATTTGGGTTGAAAAGGAAGAAAGACGTGTAAACGCAAAGAGTCTTTTGGGTGTCCTTTCCTTAGGTATCGTTGGCGGTACAAATATTAAGATTCTCGCTGACGGCACAGACGAAGAAGAGGCAGTTGACGGTTTGATAGAGCTTGTTAAATCAGGTTTTGCATCGTAATCAAGTATTTAAACACCGACCTTAGTACGTCGGTGTTTTTTATTTTAGCAAACAGCCGCAATGCCCCTTTCGGTGGCATTGCGGCTGTTTGTTGGTTAAAATGTTTCGCTTACTG
>CAMWIZ010000250.1 GCA_947174455.1 uncultured Clostridia bacterium
TAATTATCCCTAATTATGGATTATATGCAGTACAGTCAAGGATATGTAGGTATTGGTTGTGATGATTCCGGTTGAGGGTGTCGTGACTTTATTTATGTTTATGATATGTACCTTGCAGCAGTAAAATACAGGAGGTTTTAGTTAAATGGGGAACAGATTAAGTAACCCTGCCAAAAAGGAACACTATTGGTATAAGGCTTTACTGTGGGGACTGTTTTTTTCCGCAGCAGTATTTATACCGTACATCGTGATTGATCACGGCTATTTTCTGTACTATGGTGACTTTAACGTTCAGCAGGTTCCGTTTTATCAGCTTGTGCATGATGCTATAAGAAACGGTGAGTGGGGGTGGACATATAAGACGGACTTGGGTTCAAGTCTTATAGGTTCGTATACATTCTATTTGCTTGGCAGCCCTTATTTTTGGCTGACCATTCCTTTCCCAAGTGAGTTTGTACCGTATTTGATGGGACCGCTGCTCATACTCAAATTTGGTACGGCATCGCTTACGGGATATATTTATCTCAGACGCTATACAAGGAATAAAAATCATGCGGTTATCGGCGGTGTTTTGTATGCGTTCTCGGGATTTTCGGTTTACAATGTATTCTTCAACCATTTTCATGAAGCAATAGTGGTATTTCCTCTTCTGCTTGCAGCGATTGATGAATATATGTACAACAAACGCAGGGGTGTAGTTGCCCTTGCGGTATTTGCAAGCTGTATAATGAACTACTACTTCTTTGTAGGGATGGTATCTTTTGTTATAATATACTGGTTCTTAAAAACATACATGGATTGTTGGAGATTAAACTTCAAGGAGTTTGTTGCACTTGCGTTTGAAGTTGTTGTTGGCTTTGCCGCAACCGCTATTCTGCTTGTTCCGACAGTGTTGTTTGTTACACAGAATCCTCGTCTTAACGATTATCCCCTCGGTTGGGAAACACTGGTGTACTCTTCTGAGCAGAGATATGTGCAGATTATTGCGTCGTTTTTCTTCCCTCCCGATATACCTGCCCGTCCGAACTTTGCACCCGACTGCAACTCAAAATGGGCGTCGGTTGCAGCTTGGCTGCCTGTGTTCGGTATGACCGGGGTTATAGGATTTATTCAGTCAAAAAGTAAAGGTTGGCTTAAAAAGCTTTTGCCATTCTTGCTGCTGTGTACGGTGATTCCTATCTTAAACGCTATTTTCCAGATGTTTATTATGACGTACTATGCAAGATGGTTCTTTATGCTTACACTGATGATGGTTCTTGCTACTTTAGTGGCTATAGAAAATCCAAACACAAATTGGAAGAGAGCCATTACCTGGAATACGGTTGTAGTTGTGTTTATGGCTTTTACAATCGGACTTATGCCAAACGGCAACGAACCAGCAGAGGGTGAGTTCCTCAGTGGCTACGGTTTGGAAAAATATCCTGACAGATTTTGGATTTATGCCGCTATAGCTATATTCTGTTTGGCACTTGTTACACTGCTTGCAAGAACATTGAAAGTTAACAAAAAGACTTTCTATATGAAAGCCATGGCATGTTTAGGTGTGGTTTGTGTGCTTTATTCCGGTTATGTAATTGGATTAGGTAAGTCGCACAGTTATGATATAGAGGAATTTGTTATTCCTTATGCACTTAACAACGGTAAAGATGTAGAACTTGATGACTTGCAAAATGTTCGTTCCGATTTCTACGAAACAATGGATAATATGGGAATGTTCTGGCAGATTCCTACTATCCAGGCTTTCCAGAGTATTGTACCTGGTTCGGTCTATGACTTTTATCCGTCAGTCGGTGTTCCGAGAGATGTAGGCTCACGCCCCGAAACTAAGTATTACGGCATAAGAGGTCTTTTGTCTGTAAAGTATCTGTTTGACTACGCAGGTGATTCTGAGAACTTTGAAAATGAGGATAAGCAGACAAGAATGCCCGGTTATACCTATGTAGATACTCAAAATGGATATAAAATTTATGATAACAATTATTATATTCCGTATGGATTTTACTATGACAGTTATATAACCACCAAACAATATGATGAATGTGAGGAGGATAAGCGTCATTTATTGCTGCTTAAAGCAATGGTTCTTGATGATGAGCAGGCTGCAAAGTATGGTGACCTGATGACGCACATTACCGATATAAAATCCCTTGTATATACCGACAGGCAGTACAAGACTGACTGTAAAGAGCTTCAGGATCAGACGTGTTCGTCATTTGAGTACGGCAACAGTTCATTTAATGCGAAAATCACATTGGACGAAGGTCAGGACAGACTTGTATTCTTCAGCGTTCCTTATGAAAGCGGTTGGAGTGCAACGGTAAACGGTGCAGAAGCTGAAATTGAAAGAGTTAATGTAGGATTTATGGCTGTGCGGGTTAAGGGTGGAGAAACAAGTGAGATTGTCTTCACATATAAAACTCCTGGAGTGACAGCAGGTATTTGCATTACCGGTGTGGCAATTCTGATGTTTGTAGTTTATATGATTATTTCTAAGAAGAAAAATCTTATAAAGCCACGTCCTAAGATTAGAAAAAGCTACAAGGTCAGTGCTTTCGGTCCTGCATACCGACTTGATGAAAAGTACAGGAACTTAAAGCTTGGCTCGAAGCCTATGAAAAAGTACTCAAATTCCTTGAATGATGAGAGGGTTGAGAGTGAAGCTGATGAAGCAGTAAACGACAGCCTGCTTCCGACCAGCGGAGTTGTAAACAAAATGCTTGAAAAAAATTCGGAGGAAAAGAAGAACCAAACGCAGGCAAGGGATAAATTGTCAAG
>CAMWIZ010000251.1 GCA_947174455.1 uncultured Clostridia bacterium
AGCTATTACCCCAAAAAAAATGTTGCCATTAAAGTAAATGTATTGTATAATTAAATGGTAATTTTTATAATCGCAGATTTACACTGAAAAATCGGTTTGCGGTTAAAGTAAGATAGGAGAAAAAGTATGTACAACGAGTATTTGGATACAATCGGTTTTGTTAAGCAGTTTGACAGCGATGTAGCAGATGCAATGCAGATGGAGCTTGCAAGACAGAGAAGAAATCTGGAGCTTATTGCTTCCGAAAATCTGGTTTCACCTGCCGTTATGGCAGCTATGGGCAGTGTTCTTACAAATAAATATGCAGAGGGATACCCCGGAAAGAGGTATTACGGTGGATGCCAGTGCGTTGATATTGTTGAGGATATTGCAAGAAAGCGTGCCTGTGAGCTGTTCGGTGCGGAACACGCAAATGTACAGCCTCACTCAGGTGCTCAGGCTAATATGGCTGTTTATTTTGCAATGCTCAACACGGGTGATACTGTTATGGGCATGAATCTTGCAGAAGGCGGTCATCTTTCGCACGGCTCACCTGTAAATATGTCAGGTAAGTACTATAACTTTGTTGCATATGGTGTTGACCCTGTTACTCACCTTATAGATTATGATAAGGTTATGGAGCAGGCAATGGAGGTTAAGCCAAAACTTATCGTTGCAGGTGCAAGTGCATATCCGAGAATTATTGATTTTGCTAAGTTCAGAGAAATTGCAGATGCCTGCGGTGCATTGCTCATGGTTGACATGGCACATATTGCAGGTTTGGTTGCTGCCGGTGTTCATCCGAATCCAGTACCGTATGCAGATTTTGTTACAACAACCACACATAAGACATTAAGAGGGCCAAGAGGCGGTCTTATTCTCTGCAAGGAAGAGTATGCAAAGGCAATCGACAAAGCTGTGTTCCCGGGTTCACAGGGAGGTCCGCTTATGCACGTTATCGCAGCAAAGGCAGTTTGCTTTGGCGAAGCTTTGAAGCCTGAGTTCAAGACATACGGCGAGAATATAGCAAAGAATGCAAAAGCTCTTGCAGAGGGTCTTACAAAAAGAGGTCACAAGCTTGTTTCCGGTGGCACAGACAATCACGTTATGCTGCTTGATTTGTCCGGTATGGAGCTTACAGGCAAGGAGCTTGAGCATAACCTTGATGAGGTTTATATTACTGCTAACAAGAACACTATACCAAATGAGCAGAGAAGTCCGTTTGTAACAAGCGGTGTTCGTATCGGTACAGCGGCAGTTACATCCAGAGGTCTTAACGAGGAGGACATGGACAAAATCGCAGAGTTCATTCACCTTGTAATTGAGGACTTTGAGGGCAACAAAGAAAAGGTTCAAAACGGTGTAACAGAGCTGTTGGCTAAGTATCCGCTCTATGAGTAATTTATAATACAAATTCAAGGGAGGGGGCAACCCCTCTCTTTTCGTATAAAAATAATTTGAGGTGATAATATGCCGCCGCTTGCAGATAAAATACGTCCAAAGTCCCTTGAAGATGTTGTAGGACAGCAGCATCTGCTTGCCGAGGATAAACCTTTGAGAAGGATTATAGAATCCGGCGAAATTCCAAATATGGTTTTTTACGGTCCGTCGGGCATAGGTAAAACCACACTTGCGTCTATTATTGCGAGTAAAACCAACAAACAACTCAGAAAGCTGAATGCCACAACTGCATCAACCTCCGATATAAAGGAGATAGTTTCTCAGCTTAATACCTTTTCCGGTATGGACGGAATATTGCTGTACCTTGACGAGATTCAGTACTTTAATAAAAAACAACAGCAAACCTTGCTTGAGTTTATAGAGAACGGAAGCATCACGTTGATTGCCTCAACGACCGAAAATCCATACTTCTATGTTTACAATGCAATACTTAGCCGTTGTACGGTTTTCGAATTTAAGACAGTAGACAGCCATGAGGTTGAACGTGCCGTAAAGCGTGGTTTTGACATAGTGTCAAAGGAGCGTAATGTGGAGTTTGAGTTGGAAAACGGTGTAATAGAGCATATTGCATCAGCTTGTGGAGGAGATGTGCGTAAGGCAATGAATGCCGTGGAGCTTACATCACTCACCGCCGTGAAAACAGAAGACGGAAAAGAAAGGGTAACACTTGAGGCAGCAAACGAGCTTACACAAAAAAGTGCTGTAAGATATGACCGTGACGGAGATGAGCATTACGACATTGTTTCAGCCTATCAAAAGTCTATGAGGGGTTCTGACCCCGATGCAGCAATATATTATTTGGCACGTCTGCTTGCAGCAGGGGACTTGCCGTCTGCCTGCCGCAGACTTATGGTATGTGCAAGTGAGGATGTAGGGCTTGCTTATCCACAGATATTGCCAATAGTAAAAGCCTGCGTGGATATTGCTCAGGCAGTAGGTTTGCCGGAGGCGAGAATACCCCTTGCAGATGCGGTAGTAATGGTTGCAACCGCACCAAAGTCCAACTCCGTTTATGAGGCCATAAATTCGGCTATGCAGGACGTTGAAAACGGAAAACTGGGAAGTATTCCACGGCAGCTTCAAAACAAGCATTTTGACGGTGCAGATAATCCAAACAAAGGGCAGTTCTATAAATATCCGCATGAGTATCCAAACTCATGGGTACAGCAGCAGTATTTGCCCGATGTCGTTAAGGATACCGTGTACTACAAATACGGCCAAAATAAAAACGAACAAGCTTTTAAAAAGTATTGGGATATGATAAAGGGAAAGAGTTAGTTAGTAATATCTATAAATCATAGATTAAAATCAAAATTATACACAGCAGACGCTGAC
>CAMWIZ010000252.1 GCA_947174455.1 uncultured Clostridia bacterium
TTCTTGGTGTAAGGATTGGGGTCTTCCCACCGATTATTCCCAGAAGAGGATGATGTATTGCAATCTTACAAAAGCGTCTGTTTTGCGGAGGTTCAGAACAGACGCTTACAATTTTGCGTTGGTTAAATACGCATATGTGTAAAAATGTACAAAATCCGACAAGAATAATCTGTAAAATTTACAAATAAAAATTCTAAATTGACTTGACGAATGGAAAAAACGTGTTATAATAGTACTTGCGTGACTGCACAAGATATGCGATGAAGCGGGAGGTTGCGGCCGGTAGGTCGGTTTTTCCGTGGAGTATGTCCGATTTTAAACCGGGCGACAGAAGATATACAATGAATAAGCTGATGCCACAGTACAGCAGTGCTATGTGTAAAAGTGAGTTCGTTTGCTAAAGTCATTCCGGGAACCCTTGCGGTTTTCCGGTTTTTAAATGTAAAATGATGAAACACCCGGATGGGTGTGCAGCAAAAATTGTCCCCGCCGAAAAAACTATTTCAGGAGGCGATTAACGTGGCAGTCAAGGAAAAAATCAGGATAAGACTTAAGGGTTACGATCACCAGTTGGTTGATCAGTCAGCCGAAAAGATCGTTGCTACAGCAAAGCGTACAGGTGCCAGAGTTTCAGGCCCGGTGCCGCTCCCTACAGAGAAGCAGGTTATCACAATTCTCCGTGCTGTTCATAAGTATAAGGACAGCCGTGAGCAGTTTGAGATGAGAACCCACAAAAGACTTATCGACATTCTCAGACCGTCTAATAAGACAGTCGAAGCTCTTATGAGCTTGGAACTCCCTGCTGGTGTTGAAATCGAAATCAAGCTTTAACAGTTGTCTTATCGCTGCTTGTAAAGCAGAGTGAAGAAACAAAACTGTGGAACGGATTTTTGTTTTAACCAACCACATACAGGGTCACGTTGGCGTAAGCCAACCAATAACTCTATTACAGGAGGCATTTAAAAATGCAGAAAGCAATTATCGGTAAGAAGATTGGTATGACACAGATCTTCGACGAGAAGGGTAACGTTGTTCCCGTTACTGTAGTTGAAGCAGGTCCTTGCGTTGTTTCAATGAAGAAAACAGTAGAAAACGACGGCTACGCAGCAGTTCAGCTTGGATTTGGCGATTTGAAGCCGCACAAGGTTAACAAGCCTATGGCGGGTCACTTCGCAAAGAACAACGTAGCACCGAAGAGAACTCTCAGAGAGTTCCGCTTCGAAAATACTGACGCTTACAACGTAGGTGACGTCGTAAAGGCTGACGTTTTTGCAGCCGGTGACAAGATCGACGTTACAGGCACCAGCAAAGGTAAAGGCTATGCCGGCGTTATCAAGCGTTGGAACTTCCAAAGACTTAAGGAAACACACGGTTCAGGTCCGGTAGCTCGTCACGGCGGTTCAATCGGTGCTTGTTCAGATCCTTCAAGAGTGTGGAAGGGCAAGAAAATGGCAGGTCATTTGGGTGCAGAAAAGGTTACTGTTCAGAACCTCGCAATCGTTAAGGTTGATGCTGAGAACAATCTCATCGCAATCAAGGGTGCGATTCCCGGTCCTAACGGCGGCACTGTAGTAATCAAAGACACCTGCAAGGCGTAAGGGAAGGAGGAATTGCAATGCCAAACGTAGCAGTATTAGATATGACAGGCACAAAGGTTGACGAAATCAATCTTGCTGATTCCATTTTCGGAATTGAACCAAACGCCGCAGTTATGCACGAGGTAGTTGTTAACTATTTGGCTAATCAACGTCAGGGTACTCAGTCAACTCTTACAAGAGCTGAGGTTAGAGGCGGCGGAAGAAAGCCATGGAGACAGAAGGGTACAGGCCATGCAAGACAGGGTTCTACAAGATCACCTCAGTGGAGACACGGTGGCGTGGTATTCGCTCCAAAGCCAAGAGATTACAGCTACAACGTAAACAAGAAAGTAAAAAGACTTGCTATGAAGTCTGCTTTCTCTACTAAGGCTTCCGAGAATGATATCATCGTTATCGACGCTATCGCTCTTGAGGAGTACAAGACAAAGACTATTGTTAAGATGCTCTCAGCTGTTGGCTCAGAAAAGAAGGCTCTGATAGTACTTCCTGAGGTTAACTCAAAGGTAATTAAGTCGGCTGCCAACATTCCTGGTGTAAAGACAGCTCAGGTAAACGAGCTTAACGTATATGATATGCTTAACGCTGATAAGCTCATCATCGTTAAGGATGCTGTTTCCAAGATTGAGGAGGTGTACGCATAATGGCTGCACAGGATATAATTATTCGCCCAATCATCACTGAAAAGACAATGATGGGTGCAACAGAGAAGAAGTACACTTTCGAGGTTGCAAAGAAGTCCGGTAAGATTGAAATTGCCAAGGCTGTTGAAGAAATTTTCGGTGTAAAGGTTGCTAAGGTTAACACAGTTAACGTAAGAGGCAAGCTTCGCCGTCAGGGCAGAAACCAGGGCTACACAAGAGCATGGAAAAAGGCTTATGTTACACTTACCGAGGACAGTAAGAACATTGAATTTTTTGAAGGCATGATGTAAGCCTGCCAATAAAATTCGACAGGCAGAATGTATGGGGTAAGCCATTATCCCGCAAAGCCATCATGAGGAGAGTGATTTAAATGGCTATAAAGGTATACAAGCCGACGACAAACGCACGCCGTAATATGTCGGTTACAGATTACTCAGTCCTTTCAAAGGTTGCTCCTGAGAAAAGTTTGCTTGAGCCGCTCAAGAAGAACTCAGGTCGTAACAGCTACGGCAGAATTACCGTTCGTCACAGA
>CAMWIZ010000253.1 GCA_947174455.1 uncultured Clostridia bacterium
CCATAATATTATACATAAATTTGTTCGCAAACTTTTCACCCATGCACATTGTCTTTGTACCGAAATGTGAAATAGTCATAAGAACGGCCAGTCCCGAATTTTCATGCTCATCGTCGCCAAGTCTGGTAAAACCTACAATCGACCTGTCATTAAAATAGTCTGTCTGCTCACCATAGGCATATTTTTTCCTCAAATAAATCAGCTTTTTCAAATTGGCAACAGGAGGAATATTGTCATGCGGTATGCCGTAATAGTCGCCGTAAAAGACACATGGAATGCCTTCCTTTTGCAAAAGTATAAGTGCATATGCAATCGGCTTGAACCATGACGGTATAAAAGAACACAACGCCTGCCCCGGCTGAGTGTCATGATTATCAACAAATGTCACTGCCTTTTCGGGACGAAGTCTAACAAGAGAGTTCTTCATGATAGAACCCATGTCATAATTTCCGTTTGAGTTTGCCGCATTGAACATTTCAAAATGCAGAGGTACATCAAACAAAGACATACTATCCTCTACCACATCAAGATAATGAAGGAGCTTATCGGAATCTCCTGACCAGTACTCACCAACGGCAAAAAAACTTTTACCTGCGTGTTCACGCATATTTTTAAGCCACTCACGGTAAAAGTCAAAATCTATATGCTTAACCGCATCAAGCCTAAAACCGTCCATATGCACAGTGTCCAAGTACCATTTTCCCCAATCAGTAACAGCTTTTACCGTTTCGGGATTTTTCATATCAACATTTGCACCCATAAGATAGTCAAAGTTACCAAACTCGTCATCGGTTTTTATAACCCAATTTTTACCCTTAAACCGAAATATACCATTACTCTTTGTAAGTTCGTCACGGTCTGTTCCGCTGAAATTCGTATAGTCCCATTTAAACTCCGAATACTTTCCATTTCTATTTGGAAAGCTGAACTTCGTCCACGCACATATTTCACGCTCAGCACAAATTTCCTCTGTTCTGTCCAACGGATTATCCTCCATTGCCATTACAGTTTCTTTATCGTCCGCACCCATCATGTGATTAAGAACCACATCAGCCAAAACCTCTATTCCCTGTGAGCGAAAAACCTCAACGGCACACAGATATTGATCTCTGCTTCCGTATTTTGTCAGAGTAGTACCTTTACGTTCAAACTCGCCAAGGTCATATGTATCATACACATCATAGCCAACGCTTTTATCAGCCGCTGCACCCTTATATGCAGGCGGAAGCCATACCATGTTTATGCCTGCCTCACTAAGCGATTTAGCCTGAACTATACAACGTTCCCAGTGCATACTGTTGTTAGGCAGATACCATTCAAAGTACTGCATCATAGTTTTATTATCCATAATAATCTCTTCTTTTCCTTAATACTTACTAAAGTTTACTTCAATACAATGCTAAACAGCATATAAAGTAAAGAAGCAGCAAATTACACAGCCATCCTCTGTGCAGTAACACTCCAAATCAATCATATTATAATATAACCGTTTTTATGCATACGGGTAATTAAAGGCACTAAGTCATATATGCTTCCCCAAAACAGTACCCGCACACGGTTATATTATAACAAATTCGTAAGATTTGGTATACAGTTGTTTTTCACAAAAAGACCACCGTACATTTCGGCGATGATGTAGTAATTTGTAGTATTATAGTGATAATAAAGATATTAACATGCAAAACTTCCTATTTGCCGAGCTGACAAATAGGAAGTTTCCGCTTTAGAACACTGTTCCTTATGATTTTCTCTTTATAGGAATCCAAATACCGCTTTCGTAGTCACTGCTCATCATATCATCACTGCTATACCATTCAATACTGGCAGGAAAGGCAATCTCATACTCTGAGTTGTTTGGAAGCCAATCCTCAAAAATTTTTGTATTTACTGACTGCAATGCACCCGGCATAGGACCTACACACTTGAATTTCGCCCACTCCATATCGGGAAATTCATACACTGTCATACCCTTTGGAACATTGTCAAAATTCATTTCACCTGCTATCAAATAACGGAACTTGCCATTGCCTATATCATCAATATTTACTCCGTACACACCGATTTTGCTTTTAACAATAACCCCCTCTTCATTTGTAAGGTTTTCCTTAGTGTAAAGCGGAGCAATTTTTGTCTGATATACATCGTCCCAAAACTTCGGAATATCCTCATATGCATTTTCAAACCCAAATCTTTTTTCATAGCCTACTACCTTAAATCCACTCATCTTTTCAATAATAACATCCATCTCTGCTCCTCCTTGAATACTAACTGTAATTTTCAGCGGAAGAAAAACTCTGATAACGCCCGAATTATTTTTTACCTGTTTAGGTGTTACACCGTGAAAGCGTACAAATGCTTTTGTAAAGCTGTCCGGTGAGTCGTAACCGTAATTTAGTGCAGCATCAATAACCCTACACTTATTCGCTCTTAAGTCAAGTGCGGCAAGATACAGCCTTCTGTTGCGTATGTATTCGGCTACAGAGTACCCTGTCATAACCTTAAACCCGTTTTGCAGGTAATACGGTGACATATATACCGCCTTTGCGACCTCCTCCACACCGCTTACCGTCAACAAATTATTCTCAATATATTTGATTGATTTTCTTATACTTTCAAGCCATTCCATTAGTTAATTCCTCCATATCAACGGTACCCTTTGACATTCACAATGATACCACTTACCGCTGTATTTTTCCCGTCATTTTACAAAAAGATGTGTCGGATTAAAAAACTTCGGTACCGGTGATTATAGCATATACT
>CAMWIZ010000254.1 GCA_947174455.1 uncultured Clostridia bacterium
GACATAATATTGAAGGTTTTTACGGAAGAATATTAAACAAGCGTCATTTTTCACTTTTCACCGCATAAAATCACTGTTATTATGGCAAAAGTATGTATTGAAAATACCATTTTCCTGTGTTATAATAATGGCTGTCGAATTACGGCTTATTTTTGAAATTATTACAATTTCACCAGAAAGGAATAATATATATGGCAAAAAGACTTTTCACTTCAGAGTCTGTAACAGAAGGACATCCGGATAAGGTCTGCGACCAGATTTCCGATGCGATTCTTGACGAGATTTTAAAAAAGGATAAAGATGCACACGTTGCGTGTGAGGTTACAGCTACAACCGGTATGGTACACGTTATGGGTGAGATATCAACTAACTGCTACGTTGATATCAGCTCGATTGCCAGAGAGGTCGTTAAGGATATCGGCTACAACTGCCCCGAATGCGGCTTTGACGGCAACACCTGTGCAGTGCTTACATCTATCGACGGTCAGTCACCTGACATTGCAATGGGAGTTAACGAAAGCTTCGAACGTAAGGACGGAGAGAACGACAGTTCTAATATCATCGGTGCAGGTGATCAGGGAATGATGTTCGGCTTTGCCTGCAATGAAACACCTGAGCTTATGCCAATGCCTATTTCACTTGCCCACAAACTTGCAAAGCAGCTTGCTAAAGTAAGAAAGAACGGCACTCTTCCCTACCTTAGACCGGACGGAAAAACGCAGGTTACAGTTGAATACGATGACGACAAGGTGGTAAGAATTGACACCGTTGTTATTTCTACTCAACATGATGCCTATGTTTCACTTAACCAAATCAAAGGTGACTTGATTGAGAATGTAATAAAGCCGATCATACCATCGGAGCTGCTTGACGAAAACACTAAGTACTTTATAAATCCGACAGGAAGATTTGTTATTGGCGGCCCTGTCGGCGACAGCGGTTTGACGGGCAGAAAAATTATTGTAGACACATACGGCGGTTACTCCAGACACGGCGGCGGTGCTTTCAGCGGAAAGGACCCGACAAAGGTTGACAGAAGTGCGGCATACGCTGCAAGGTATGTTGCTAAAAACATAGTCGGTGCAGAGCTTGCCGATAAATGTGAAATTCAGCTTGCCTACGCTATCGGCGTTGCTAAACCTGTTTCCGTTATGGTTGATACTTTCGGTACAGGAAAATTTGCTGACGAAGATATAGCCGCTGCGGTTAATAAAGTATTTGACCTCAGACCCAGTGCAATTATCAGTAATTTAAAGCTTCAATCTCCTATTTACAGACAGCTTGCGAGCTACGGCCACATCGGCAGAGAAGACCTTGGAGTAGAGTGGGAGAAACTAAACAAGGTAGATGCACTTAAAGCTTGTTTTAACTTATAATTATTATAAAGACCGTCATAATTGATATTGTGTGAAAATATAACAGAAAAGGCGGCTGTTACATCAGCAGCTTAAACGAAAAACAGAGCAGTTCCAATGGAATTGCTCTGTTTTTTGTTGTATAATTATATCCCTATCATTTCATGACATTGTAAAGCCGTTGAAAAAAATTGTAATTTATGTCACTATTTCCACCCGTACTTAACATTATTTCACATTGGAAAGCATATAAATTTGTGATACCGAAATAACATCTTACAAATGAAGGGAAGGCAGAAGATGACACAATTTTTTCCCGAAGGGACTTTAATTAACAGACCGGAAAACTATTATTACACCAAAAACCTCTCCACTTTGACTGACGCTATGCACGAGGGAAGAATACTTGAGGCAGTGGTTAAGATTTGTGACTCAAAGCACAACCTTATTGTTGATTTGAACGGAATCAAGGGAATTATTCCCCGTGAGGACGGTGCTTTGGGAATTAAAGAGCATACCGTCCGTGACATTGCTATTATCTCAAGAGTAAACCGCCCTGTTGCGTTCATTGTAGTAGGTATCGAACGTGATTTATACGGTAATCCGACCGTTATTCTGTCCAGACGTGCAGCACAGGAGCGATGCAGCAGCGGTTATATTGAACATCTGAATACAGGCGATATTATCCCTGCAAAGATAACACACATGGAGCAGTTCGGTGCATTCGCAGACATTGGCTGCGGTGTAGCATCACTTCTTCCGATAGACTCCATGTCCGTTTCAAGAATAGAGCATCCCAAACAAAGATTTACAACGGGAATGGACATAAAAGCGGTAGTCAAAAGTAAGGAAAACGGCAGAATATGTATTTCACACAAGGAACTGCTTGGAACATGGCAGGAAAACGCTGAGCTTTTCTCTATAGGAGAAACCGTTTCCGGAATAATACGTAGCATAGAGGACTACGGTGCGTTTGTAGAGCTTACCCCTAACTTGGCAGGTTTGGCAGAGCTTAAAGAGGGTTTAGAGGTTGGTATGCAGGTAAGTGTATACATAAAAAACATTATACCCTCAAAAATGAAAATCAAGTTGATTATAATAGATACATTTGATACAAGGGAAACCCCCAAACCACCAAAATACTTCTGCACAGACAGACACATCAATAAATTCCGCTACTCTCCCCCGGACTGTGAAAAAGTTGTGGAGAGCAGCTTTTCATAAATAATGGTCTTTAATCTAAATTAAGGAAGCACTGATTAAATATGGTGCTTGGATTGCAAAGTCGGATTTTCGGGCAAATTGGACGAAAATACCGCAGGAATACTCACGTATTTCAAGGGATTTGAGTTCAAGTTGACGAAAAGCCGCAAGCAAGATGAGTGCCAAGCCGTCAGGCGGTA
>CAMWIZ010000255.1 GCA_947174455.1 uncultured Clostridia bacterium
TTGTTGCTCTGACCCTCGTCATCGGAAAATTTGTCAATATACTGAATCGTAAGGGAATAGCCGCTGTTTGTGGCATCTACACCTATTCCCTTTATCAACATTCTTTCCTCAAGCTGTACACTGCCACAGCCCGTCAGCATAGGTATAAAAAGCATTGCAAGTGTAAGCACCGCACCAACCTTAGCAGCCTTTTGCGGAATATGCTTTTTTGTAAGCAACAGCAATGCCACTACGGGAAGTACAACCGCCACAGTTAAAAACACAATAAGCATAACTCTTGCATCAAGAAGGTAACTTCTCAGCCAATCAAATTTAACTGTTAACCATGCCAAAACCCCAACCGAAACCGCCGATAACGGATTTATAAATTTGGCTTTTTCCGCTCTCATAGATGATTGCACAGTTTCACGCAGGGCATACATTGACAACGACACATTTATGAAAAGTCCGATTGTCACTACAGCAAGGAACAGTGCGTCTAAACGCTGAAAAGCACCTATCTCGGTAAGCTGTGCCGCTGTATAGAACGGAAAAGGTGTCAGGTGCAGGTATTCACCCAAAACGCCATAGGATACAAAACCTATCACTGCAACCGCAACATAGGACAACACCGCCCACAATCGAATACTTTTACCCAAACTGCCCCTTGTTTGATGAGAAAACAGAAATACGGCAGGTACACAAAACGCCTGACCTATAAGCAGCATCGTGTTGCTTACAATATCCCTTGCACTTGTTAAATAAATTTCGGAATAATTCAGAATATTTATTTTGTATGAAAGCGAAGTTCCGATGAACAGTAAAGAAACTACTGTAAGCAGCAAAAACAAACTGCCGGACCTTGCAATAGAAACAATTCCCCTGCTGCCTGCGTAATAGCAGCACACAACCGTAACTGCAAGGAACACTATAAATGATATGTCGGAATTGATGAAATTACTAATAAGCAATGCAAAAACCGCAAGAGAAATTACTGACGAATAAATAAAGCAGTGTCCGTACAGATAGGCAAAAATCGGCGATAAGGCAGGCTTTGTTACCTGAACCGACTTTACGATGTTGCCTTCATCGAACTTTTTACGAAAACCGACAAGCGGAAGCGTAACCAAGAACATACAAACCCCCGCCGCAACTGCCGATAACGCATATGTCAGCAAACTCATATTCCCCATAATATACACAGAGTACATCATAGAGAAAAAGACGGTAGATACAAACATCATACTGAAAAGCTGAAGATGAGAAATTGACTTAACCTTTTCCATACCTATCCCTTCCCATTCGCACGGTTATTGCGTATAACCAAAGATTATTACCGTTTCTGTTATCATGCAAATGTTAAAATCATTAAATCCGATAGCTTACAAAAATTTTTAAACCTCGACTTTTATTAATCCTAATAATCAATCCTTTAAATCCTGAACCTGAACCTGTCTGCGTGCAAGAGTTCTCCAGTCTGCTCTGACAACAACATCCCTCAGTCCGAATAGGCTAAGCGGTGCGATCGGTGAGGAATACGGAACTCCAAAGCTGTCCTTTGAGCAAATGTTAATTGTAACTACGCACAGAATAAGGAAAACACCCCAAACACCCCAGATACCGCCGACCAATATAAAAATCAGCCTTAAAAAGGCAATCGGTGCATAAAGATTTGGAATTATATACGAACAAATTGCAGTAAGTGCCACAATCATAAGCGTTGGCGAACCGATTAGTCCTGCATTCACGGCAGTTTCTCCTATAACCAAGCCTCCGATTATGCTTACGGCATGACCCAAGGTTTTTGGTAACCTAAGACCTGCTTCACGCATTATTTCGTATATAAACGTAAATATAAGAACCTCGGAAAAAACCGAAAACGGTGTTTTTGCTATAGATGTTGCTATTTTTGTTAACAGCTGTGACGGAAAAAACTCCGGGTTAAAGCTTGCCAATGCCACATACAGTCCGGGCATTAAAACAGATATAATAAATGCAATATATTTTAACCACCTGGTCATGGTGGCAAAGTACGGTCTGTTGGTATAGTCGTCAAGCGTCTGAAAGTTTTCTACCATAAGGTGAGGCACAACCAATGCACTCGGTGTACCGTCAACAAGAATTACTATTTTGCCCTCGCAAATTTTTGCACAGGCGGTGTCGGGACGCTCAGTAATACCTACACCCGAAAAAATCGGCTTTGTGCCGTCGTCCTCAAGGTACGAAACCAAGTACCCCGAAGCAAATACAGTTTCAAGGGTAACCTTGTCCAGCTTTTCGTGAAGCTCGTCAAGTATTTCTTGGGACACAAAGTCCTGCATATAGCACAAACAAATATCTGTGCGTGAAACGGAGCCTAACGTCATTGTTTCAAAATGCAAACTGGGATTTTTCAGTCTGCGTCTTAACAGCGTCATATTAATTCTAAGCGGTTCAACAAACCCCTCACGAGAACCACGCTGTACAACCTCAGTATCCGGCTCAGAAACACCCCTGAAAGAAAATCCCTGTATTCCGATTACCAACCCCTGCGTAAATCCGTCTACAAGGATACAAGCGAACCCGGACATTATAAATTTGCCTATTTCCTCCAGAGAATTAACGAGTACCTGCTCACTGCATGTTAAAATTTCATTTTGCAATGTCGGAAAGTAGTTCTCTTTATTCAAAGAATCATTGTTATAGTCCAAAATAGGATTAGTTACACTTAAAGCAAGTGTTTCTTTATTGACCATTCCCTCCATAGTAACTATGGCAATGT
>CAMWIZ010000256.1 GCA_947174455.1 uncultured Clostridia bacterium
GTCCTATAAAAAGAGTGAATACGCATTATAAATTTGCAGACTTTACCATAAGCACAGTCATTATTTTCTTGCTGCTCTTTCCTTGATTATATCCTCAAGTTGACCTTTTGTAAATCTATGATTTTTGTTGCAGAAATGACAGTTTGCAACTGCATAGCCTTTTTCATCAGCCAGTGAGCGAATTTCATCATCTGTGAGCTTTTCTATAGCAGCCACAACCTTTTCACGGCTGCAGGTACAAACGTAGTTAATCGGCTGTTCATCCAAAACCTCAACATCAAACCCATCAAGAGCCTTTTGACACATCTCAAGCGTTGTCATACCCTTGGCAAGCATAGTTGTGACTGGTTCAAGCTTGCTGATATTATTTTCAATTTTCATGATAGTATCCTCGGTTGCACCCGGAAGAAGCTGTATAAGCATACCGCCTGCAAGGAGAAGTTCCCCGTCCTCTTTGTTTATAAGGACGCCCAAGGCACACACGGTCGGGATCTGCTCGCTGACTGCGTAGTAACTTGTGATATCCTCAGCAATCTCACCGGAAACAAGCTCTGATAAGCCTATGTACGGCTCGCCCGAACCGTAATCCCTCATAACATTTATAACACCGTCCTTGCCCACAGCTGCACCGACGTTTATCTTGCCATTTGCATGATATTCTGTTACAGTCTGAGGATTTTCAACATATCCTCGGCAGTTACCCTTGCTGTCAGCAACTGCAACCAACGCACCCAGAGGACCGCCACCGTTAATTCTTAATGTAATGGATGCTTCCTTTTGTTTCAGCATCGCACCCATCATTGAGGCTGCTGTAAGAATTCTGCCCAATGCTGCCGATGCAACGCTTGATGTGTGATGGAGCTTTTTGCCCATGTATGCAATATTGGTTGTATCCGCTGCCATTGCCATAACAGCACCGTCAGAGGTTATACAGCGAATAAGCTTATCCTGCTGTACTGTATTCTCCTCTGAATAAATTTCCTTTGAATTATTATTCTGATTATCCATAATATATTAAATCCTTTCAGTGCTTGCCTTTTGAACAAGCAAAACACTACCCAAATTTTAACACGATTTGCTAAGCAACTGCGTTAATACTGTACGTTTGAAAATCTAATAACATTGCAAAAATAATTATCTATCTTCCAAGTCTGGAGTACATCGTTTTTTTGCTACAAAGGTAACGCGCTGTGTATCCTCTTTAGGAGCTTCAAACGTCATATCGCAGTAAATTCCCACTGCATCAAAATCGCAATTATCAAGCATTCTCACAATTACGTCCAATGGGTATGCGTACTCCTTAAAGCTTTCACTGCTTCTGTAGTAGACCTTGCCGTCGGGTATGAAAAAGTCAAGCTCTATCTTAACGCTGTTATCATAGTTGTTATATGTATTTTGCCATACACAGTACACACTTTTAGTGTCATACACAAAGGTATTGTCACCAAGCACAGCTTTATGTTTATAAACTGTGTTAACGTCAAATATAAAAAGCCCGTCCTTCTCCATAAACATTGAAACACGCTTAAAAGCCGCCTGCACCTGCTTTTCACCTTGCAGATGGTTAATACTGTCAAGCGTACATACACAGGTGTTAATCGTTCCGAAAAGCTCCAGCCTCTGCATACGCTGACAAATGAACAATATGTCCAGCTCCTCTTCACGTGCTTTTCTGTTTGCCTCTGCAAGCATCTCAAATGAGCCGTCCGCACCATATATATCTATACCACGCTTTTTAAGCTCTGCCGTAAGAGTACCTGTTCCGCATGCAAGGTCGAGGGTACAGCCGGCTTCATGATTAAACCGATTAAGTATTTCACAAAAATAGTCTGCCTTTGCTTTATAATTGACATTCTGCGTAAGCTCATCATAGAATTCTGCAAAAACACCGTAGGCCATTATGCCTGTTCCTCCTGTGAATCGCCGTTTTTCTTCTTCATGCGTTCAAACACAAGTGCATATCCGTCACAGCTATTGTAATTCAGCGACCTGTTAACACGACTTATCGTCGCAGTAGATGCACCTGTTTGAGCTACAATCTTACTGTACACAATATTTTCGCTCAAAAGCTTAGCCACCGTTAATCTCTGTGACATTGCTTTCAGTTCCGGAACAGTGCATAAATCCTCAAAAAATTTTCTGCAGTCCTCAACAGTTTCCAATGTTGTTATAGCTTCAAAAAGGAGATCTAAATTTTCTTCGTTTAGATTGACATTCATATAAGTAACTCTCCCCATAATTAAAAATCAATAGTCGGAGCATAATCAATTTGTATCAGCACATTAAAATATTAACACAAAACAGGCAAAATGTAAATACTTACAATACACTTTAAAGCAAAAAAGAGGGTTGTATTTTAGGATAATTATTATTACATTCTTTGTAAAGGCAATATTTATTTAGCGGTTCCTAAAATACGCTTCTGCTTAGATCTGTTAACAGATTAGATGTTTGCATTACTTTCCGATACTTTTTTGTCGTGTATCTTTCTTGCAAGATATACCGCGGGTGTGTCAAGCAGGGAGGGACAGAAATAAATAATATAGCTTGAGAAAAATATGGACAACAGAGTTTGTAAATCATAGGTTCCCCAAAAAGCAAAAACAGTAAATAAAAATGTATTAAGAATTTGACTTATCAGCGTGGATCCGTTATTTCTCAGCCACAAAAATTTTCTTTTATCACCGAATTTCTTCTCAGTAAAGTTCCACCATTTATGGTACAGCCAAACGTCAAAC
>CAMWIZ010000257.1 GCA_947174455.1 uncultured Clostridia bacterium
CCTCAGGACGGTACAGTTGCTGCGGTTCTTTGCAGCAAGGGTGAGAACAAAGAGTCAGGTGCCGTTGTTGTAACTCTTGACTGATTTGTGCTGATTCGGTAAAAACACGGTTTTCTCACATCGGTAATCCATTGAACAAAAATTAAGGATTCCACCGAGAAAACGCACGCTGTTTTTGCATTGCGATTAGTATTATTTGCTGACTATACACAGGAAAGGGATGTAAATAATGTCCAAGAAAAAAATACTTGTTACTGAAACAGTCCTGAGAGATGCCCATCAGTCGCTTATCGCTACGAGAATGACTATGGATGAAATGCTCCCTATATTGCCTAAGCTTGACCAAATCGGATTCCATTCGTTGGAGTGCTGGGGCGGTGCGACTTTCGATTCATGTCTGCGTTTTCTTAACGAAGATCCGTGGGATAGACTCAGAACTCTCAGAAAAAATTGTCCCAACACAAAGCTTCAAATGCTTTTCAGAGGACAAAATATGCTCGGCTACCGTCATTATGCCGATGATGTACTTGAATATTTCGTTCAGAAGAGTGTTGCAAACGGTATAGATATTATCCGTATTTTTGATGCTCTTAATGATATTAACAACCTCAAAACTGCCGTAAAGGCGGCCAAAAAAGAGGGTGCACATGCTCAGATTGCTATTTCTTACACAACAGGTCCTGTTTTCACTACAGACTACTATGTTGATTACGCTAAGAGAATTGCAGATGCGGGTGCAGATTCTATCTGTATTAAGGACATGGCGGCTTTGCTTACTCCTTATGAAACAGAAAAGCTTGTAAAGGCTCTTAAAAAGGCAGTAAAACTTCCGATTCAGCTCCATACTCACTACACATCCGGTCTTGCATCTATGTGCTTGCTTAAGGGTATTGAGGCAGGTGCGGATGTTATTGACACAGCTATGTCACCACTTGCACTCGGTACATCCCATGCACCTACAGAGTCAATGGTCGCTGCACTTCAGGGTACAGACTACGACACAGGTCTTGACCTTGTTGCTCTTACCGAAGTTAGAGACTACTTTATGACCCTTCGTGAAAAGTATCTAAAGAGTGGTCTGCTTGATCCTAAGATGCTCGCAGTCGATGCTAACGCTCTCATCTACCAGGTACCTGGCGGTATGTTGTCAAACCTTCTTTCTCAGCTTAAACAAATGGGTAAGGAGGACAAGCTTGAGGAGGTTCTTAAGGAGGTTCCAAGAGTTAGAAAAGACGCAGGTTATCCGCCGCTTGTTACCCCAACATCTCAGATTGTCGGTACACAAGCTGTTCTTAACGTAATCTTTGAGGAGCGTTATAAGAACGTAAACGGTCAGTTTAAGGATCTTGTACAGGGTAAGTATGGTAAAACTCCAATGCCTATTGACTCAAAATTCAGAAAGAAGATTATCGGCGATGCAAAGCCTGTTAATTGTCGTCCGGCAGACTTGCTTGAGCCTGAGCTTGAAAAACTCAAGGCAGAGGCTGCTGAATGGGCAGAGCAGGAGGAGGATGTATTGTCCTATGCTCAGTTTGATCAGGTTGCGGTTAAGTTCTTTGAGAAAAGACGCAATGCCAAGGCGGGTATCGACAGCGAGCATTTTGACGCAAAAAACAAGGTTCACCCTGTTTGATTTTTCAGCTTTAATTAAATTTAGGGGAAAGCAGTGTATCCCTTAATGTGGTAATGATATAACTTTGGCAAAATGAAGTTATATCTTACCTAATTTATACCAATAGTTTTTAACATCAAATGTACATTTTATTCATCTAACACCAAAATTATTATTTACTATCAGTCCGAATGCGGAAATTACGTGTTCGGTGGTTGTACCGAGCAAAATCGGTATTATAACACTTCATTAGCAGAGGAAGTTATAAAAATGGCAGAACAAGGAAAATTCAATGCCCCCGGGGAGAATTTGCCTATTGAGCCTGAAAAGGAGGTTCAGAACACAGGCAACGCTCCCAAGGGGACGGCAATCAATCCGCCCAACAATGAGGAGCCCGGCACAATGCAGCCGGGAGCGAACAACGGTGTACCTATGCAAAATATGCAGCAGTACACGCCGAATGCACAGTACCCGTACGGCGGATATACACAACCTATGCAACAGTATCCTCCGCAGGGAAACATGGCTTACGGTTATCCACAGGGAGCATACAGACCAAGTGGTGCATATCAGCAGGGACAGAATAACGCACCCCGCCAAACCGGCGGAGGTCAAGGTCCCGGCGAGTATAATTATAAGCAATACACACAGCAGGGTTCGGAACCGTCACAAAGTGTCGGTCCCGGTCAGTACAGCTATAAAACCGGCATGAGCCAGTATAATCAAAACAACAGTTATAACTCAGCCGGTCCGGGTCAGTATGATTACAGGGAAAGCCAGCAGTTTGGTTACAGTAATGGCAGTAACAATTACCAAAATCAATCTATGCAGGGACAGTACAGCTATAAGCAGCCCCAAATGAATGGCTATGGCTACTATCAGCCGCAATACGCTTACCCATCCCCTTATGGCCAGCAGATGATGCCCTATGTTGGATACAACCCTCAATACGGTTTTCCAAACCGCTATCAAATGTATAATCAACCGCAGAGTCCTCAGAGCAGTTTTGTAGGTTCGCAGTCGCCGCAGCAGACGGTCAATCAGCCGCAGCAGCCTCAGATGAACGCTCAGCCTGTGCCACAGACGCAGAC
>CAMWIZ010000258.1 GCA_947174455.1 uncultured Clostridia bacterium
AAATAAAGCTTCCGAGGGCATGACAGTGGAATTTGATGTCGCCGTGCCGGATGAATCTGATGAGAAAAAGAGCAAGAGAGAAAAGAAGAAAAAACTAATCAGTCCTGTAATTCCCGTTGCTGCGGCGTTAATTGTACTTTCAGTCGGCGTTGTGGTTTCGTCCGCATCACTTGGCTTGTTTGAACCTCCCGAAACAGAGGTTTTTGTTGAAACCCAGCAGTCAAACTCAGAACTAAAATCACCGAACGGCAGATTTATTTCCGGAATATCTGTACAAGGGGTTGACTTGGGCAACAGGACAATGGAAGAGGCATTGGACATTTTATGCATAGCAGAATCGGAGCTTATACCTTCGATAAATTATACTCTGACCTGCAATGATAAAATCCTGTACCTTACAGAAGATGATTTTGAATTTAATTTCAATACAGTTGAGCAGCTTAACAAAGCCTACGAGTACAGCGAGTATATGCGTCGCTTACTGACACAGGAGGGACGTACAGATCTTAGAGAATCCGAGGCAAAGGACTTCCCGATTGATTGTGTATTTGTTGACAGCTCTATTAACGATGTATGCAGTGAGACTGCAAAAAAAGTTAATGTAAAAATGCAGAACGCACACGCTACCGCAATAGACGTAACCCAATCAGAGGTTAGCAAAATGTTCACCTTCGCTGAGGGAATTGTAGGTTATGATTTAAACGTTGAGGATCTTAACACTCAGATTTCGACCTTGATTGCAAACAAGGTTTTCAGTGCCGATATCATTGGTAAAATGACTGTTATTGAACCTGATGATTCCATTGAGGATTTGAAGAAAAATTTGGTTCTTATCTCATCATACCAAACATACTCCAGCAATGACTGGGCAGGTAACTCTAACATGGACGTTGCTTTTAAGAGTATGAACGGCTCTATCATCAGGGATGGGGAAATTTTTTCGTTCAATGAAAAAACAGGCAACAGTAACCTTGCAGAAAACGGTTACTACGGTGCAGGTGTTATTGTTAACGGAAAGTCAGAGGTAGGTATAGGCGGCGGTATATGCCAGTCTGCCACCACTATTTACAATGCAGCGGTTCGTGCAGGTATGACTATTATCGAAAGACAACCGCACACTTGGCCGAGCGTGTATGTTCCCGTTGGTATTGACGCAGCAATAGACTACGGAAACATAGATATGAAATTCAAGAACGACACAGGTCACGAGGTTTACCTCATCTGCTATATGGAGGGTGCTACTCTTTACGCATATCTGTACGGATACGAACCCGACAATTTTGATGAAATAACAATCAGCACTTGGTTTACAGGTGGTTCGGGTGCAGGTTTTGGAGCTGCTGCGTGCAGGAATTATATTAAAGACGGAAAGGTTGTTAAGACCGAGGATTTGCCGTCATCATTCTACAGCAACGGCGGCGGTACAAGCTATGCATTTGACGAGCCGCAGAGTGACTATAAGTTTAAGCACGTATTTACCGACAAAAAGGCTGATGAGCAGACAGAGGGACAAGGCGACGGAACAACTGTAACCGAATAGCAATTCAACTGATAAGACCGCAGGTTAACCCACTACCTGCGGTTTCCTGCTTGTTTACAAATATAAGCGGCAGTCATGTGAAGGGTCTGCTCTAATACTAATTCTACTCCAATTAGTAGACAATATTCGGCGTTAAATCCCGCATATCTGCGTCAGAAAACCTTACCGGACGACATCCCGCTTGCGGCTTTCTTCCTTAATCTGCAAGATTTTCCGCTCGAATTTTTATCCACTTCTGAGAGTAGAATTAGTATAAAAGAACACCGGAGGCTTTTTTTCGAAGCAAGCAACTTTTTAAAATATTCGAGAAAATCAAAGCGTTTTCTTAAACATTTTTTGATAATTCTTGAAGTTGCTCACTTACAGTTATAAACTAACTTGCCCTTCAAAGTTTTTAAAATATGGTTAAAATTTATGTTTATTCGGAAAAAGGGCATATACGCTGTGGTTGTAACGGTTGCCCCAATATTAAGGAGTATTTTTATGGAAAGATTGATTTTTGATGCACACGCACATTACGATGATGAAAATTTTGATACCGACCGAGAACAACTGATTAACAAACTCCCCCAAAAGGGCGTATTCGCCGTTGTAAATAACGGCGTCGATACAGAAACCTCTAAACAGTCGCTCGCACTCGCCGAAAAATACCCTTTCTTCTATGCGGCAGTGGGAATACACCCCGAAAGCGTTTCAAATATGGATATTTCTCAATTAGATAATGCCATATATGAAACAGAAAAGCTTCTCCGCCATGAAAAGGCGGTTGCCATAGGCGAAACGGGACTTGACTACTACTGGGATATTCCGAAAGGGGAACAGAAAATTGTCTTTGAAAGGCAGTTACAACTGTCTAATGATACAAAGCTCCCTATAATTATTCATGACCGAGAAGCACACGGTGATACTATGGAGTTGCTGAGAAAGTATGAACCTTACGGACTTCTGCACTGTTACAGCGGTTCTGTTGAAATGCTGAAAGAGCTTTTGCGTATGAAGAATATGTATATTTCACTGGGTGGTGTTGTAACCTTTAAAAACGCAAGGGTTCCGCTTGAAGTAGCAAGGGAAGTACCGATAGACAGGCTCTTATTAGAAACCGATGCACCATACTTAGCACCTGTTCCCATGAGGGGCAAGCGTTGCGACAGTTCTATGA
>CAMWIZ010000259.1 GCA_947174455.1 uncultured Clostridia bacterium
ATCGCATACTTTTCATTGACTTTTACGAAAAAAAATCTTATAATAACTCTGTTACGTTTGTTTATCATAATGCGGCAGGGTTATTTTTTTGTAATCAGTGTTGAATTGATATCAGACATTATAAGTTAACGGAGGTTATACGCATGAAAAGAGTTGCAAAACCCGTATTCTTCATCATTGCTGTTCTGATTCTTGCACTGACTGTTACTTCTGTATTCGGTATAAGAACACAGTTCGGTGATATTCAGACAACCCGTATTAAGGGTATAAGCGACATAAGGTGGGGAATAGACATTAAGGGTGGTGTCGAGGCTACATTCCAGCCTGCGAATGGATTCGATGCAACATCCGAGCAGCTTCAGTCAGCAAAATCGGTTATTGAAACTAGAATGGTTGCCAACAATATTACCGATTATGAGATTTATGTTGACGACGGCAGTGACAAGATTATTGTTAGATTTCCGTGGAAGGAAAACGAAACTGAGTATAATGCCGAAAAGGCAATCAGCGAGATTTCCCAGACGGCAAGCCTTACGTTCCGCCCCGGTTACAGCTATGAGGGTGTGAGTTTGGCTGACGATGGAACACAGGTTATGACTACACCTACAGGTGAAACAGCGGCAACCGTTTTGCTTGACGGTGCTGATGTTGAGAGTGCACAAGCCGGTGTTATAACAGACAACGGTAAGTCACAGTATGTGGTTTCTCTTAAATTTAACTCACAGGGTACGGAGAAGTTTAGGGAAGCAACCACAACATATCTTAATCAGACAATTTCAATATGGATGGATGACATCATGCTGTCTTATCCTACCGTAAGTGCAGTTATTACTGACGGCAGTGCACAGATCTCCGGTAATTTTACAGCTGAGGAGGCTACCGCACTTGCAACAAAGATTAACGGTGGTGCGTTGCCGTTCGACCTTGAAACGGTTGCATCAAGTGCCGTAAGTGCCACCCTTGGTACTAATACTCTTTATGCTATGGCTATTGCGGCTGTTGCTGCTCTTATAATAATCGTGCTGTTTATGATTATTATGTTTAGAATGCCTGGTTTTGTTGCGGTTATTGCACTTCTCGGTCAGCTTGCCATTACGGTGGTAGCAGTGTCCGGTTACTTCCCTGTATTCAATAGCTTTACAATGACGCTTCCCGGTATAGCCGGTATGATTCTGTCAGTTGGTATGGGTGTTGACGCCAACATTATTACTGCTGAAAGAATCAAAGAGGAGTTGGGTCTTGGCAAGTCACTTGACAGTGCCATTAATGCAGGTACAAAGAACAGTTTGGCCGCTATCGTTGACGGTAATATGACAGTTATTATAGTGGCAGTTATTTTGATACTTGTTTTTGGACCGTTTAATATGCTTTCGTTTATATTCGGACCGTCAACAACGGGTTCAATTTACGCATTTGGCTATACACTGCTTATTGGTGTTATCGGCAACTTTATCATGGGTATCGGTGCGTCACGTTTGATGCTCAAGTCTATTTCAGGCTTCAAAGCATTTAGAAATCCGAAGCTTTATGGAGGTGCAAAGAAATGAGTGAAAAAAAGCTGAACATTTTTGGCAAAAGAAAAATTTTCTTTGGTATTTCCATTGCAATAATCCTCGTCGGAATTATTTGCAATATCATATTCGGAGTTACACTTGACATTCAATTTTCGGGCGGTTCAATGGTTTCTTATACATATAACGGAACGTTGAACGAGGAAGAGTTGAAGAACCTTGTGCAGGACGTTACTACTGACAATCAGGTTTCTTTCACTATTTCCAAGAATATTCAGGGGGATAATGAGTTTGGTGAGGGTTACTTCCTGACCATTCAGTTCTCCGGAAAAGAGGCTGCTACTTCTGAGGTAAGAGAGTCAATCACATCTTCACTTGAAGAAAAATATCCCGACAATAACTTTAAGTTCAGTGAGCATACTGCTGTTGACCCTACAATGGGTACAAAATTCTTTGTAAAGTGCTTGGCTGCTGTTGCTATTGCCTGCATTCTTATGGTGCTGTATGTCACAATCAGATTTAAAAGAATAGGCGGTTTATCCGCAGGTGTTATGGGTTTGGTTGCACTGTTCCACGACATTGTTATTATTTATGTAACATTTGTTGTTTTCAGAATGCCTATAGACAGTAACTTTATTGCTGTTATACTCATGATTCTCGGTTATTCACTTAATGATACAATTGTTATTTATGACCGTATTAGAGAGAATAAGGCGAAGATGGGTCCAAAGTCTGATCTTGAGGATGTGTACAACCTCAGTATGACACAGTGCATGAAGCGTACGATTTGTACTTCAATTACAACGTTAGTTGCTATAGGCTCTGTTTATGTGGTTTGTTTGGTGTTCAATATCAGTTCGATTCAGAGCTTTGCGCTTCCGATGATGATTGGCGTAATATCGGGTTGTTACTCATCAATCTGCATTGCTACACCGCTTTGGGTTATGTGGCAGAAAAATAAGAGGGCAAAAAAGGCAGATTCCTCCAAGAAGTGATTTATTAGCAGCTAAGTACAATCATTGTTTGCAGGTTTTGTTGTAACTGAGCTATTTGGAGTTTGGCAAATATAAACCACGGTTTAGTGTGATACTTAACCGTGGTTTTCTTTTGCCTGTATTTATGATTATATCTGTTTTTTATGCAGTCTAATGATTTTAATGATAAAAGATGATAAGGCAATATATGC
>CAMWIZ010000260.1 GCA_947174455.1 uncultured Clostridia bacterium
ATAAATACCTTTGCTATAATTTTTCTTTTAATTTGGAGTTGATATCAATGGGTTATTTTGCAGGTGAATTTGATATTGCAGTTATTGGTGCGGGTCATGCTGGTATAGAAGCAGCTCTTGCTGCTGCAAGACTTGGTTGTAATACAGTTGTTTTTACTATAAACATGGATGCAGTCGGCAACTGTCCTTGCAATCCATCAATTGGTGGTACTGCAAAGGGGCATTTGGTTCGTGAAATTGATGCACTTGGTGGTGAAATGGGCAGAACTGCTGACGAATGTATGCTGCAAATGCGTATGCTTAATAGGGGAAAAGGGCCTGCTGTTCACTCTCTGCGTGCTCAAATAGACAGAAGAAAATACGCAGATGCCATGAAGCATAAGTTAGAGTTACAGGAAAATTTGCAGCTTAAACAGGCTGAAATTACTGACATAAAACAAATTCAATATAAATGGCAGCTAACAACAAGAATGGGTGCTGAATATAAGGTTAAAGCAGTAATTATAGCCACAGGTACATATTTGGGCGGCAGAATTTTTATTGGTGATGTGTCCTATGAAAGCGGACCTGACGGAATTTTTCCTGCCACGTTTTTGGGTCAATCACTCAAAAATCTCGGCTTATCTCTCAGACGTTTTAAGACAGGTACACCTGCAAGAGTTTTAAAATCAAGTATTGACTTTACTGATTTGGAAGAACAGGCTGGCGATGAACCTGTTGTACCTTTTTCATATGATACGGCAGAGCTTCCCAAAAATAAGGTTATGTGCCATGTTAGCTGGACTAATGAAAATACTAAAAAAATAATTCTTGATAATATTCAGCGTTCACCGCTTTACAGTGGACTTATTCATGGTGTAGGTCCACGATACTGTCCCAGTATAGAGGATAAAATTGTGCGGTTTGCCGATAAGGAACGTCACCAGTTATTTATTGAGCCTTGTGGAGAGAACACGGAGGAAATGTATCTTCAAGGAATGTCATCAAGCTTGCCGGAGGATGTACAGCTTCAGTTTTATCATTCTATTAAAGGGCTGGAGAATTGTGTGGTTATGCGTTCTGCTTATGCTATTGAGTATGACTGTGTAGACCCATTACAAATGAACAATACGTTAGAATTTAATGATTTTCCCGGCTTGTACGGTGCAGGTCAGTTTAACGGTTCGTCGGGTTATGAAGAGGCTGCCGCACAGGGACTTGTTGCAGGAATAAATGCCGCATTAAAAATAAAGGGTGAGGATTCTCTTATACTTGACAGAGCAGGTTCATATATAGGTACTCTTGTAGATGATTTGGTGACCAAAGGTGCGAACGACCCTTACAGAATGATGACTTCACGTAGTGAATACAGACTTATTTTGCGGCAGGATAATGCTGATGAAAGACTAACTCCTATTGGAAGAAAAATAGGACTAATATCAGATGAGAGATATGAAAGATTTATTGCCAAGCAAAAATTAAAAAAAGAAGAATTAAAACGAATTTCAAAAACTGTTATCCCACCATCAGATAGGGTAAATACAATACTTGTTTCACGTGAAACATCGCCCTTGACTACAGGTGCAAAGTTAATAGACTTAATTAAGCGACCGCAGCTTTCATACGAGGTACTAACTGATATTGATGAAAACAGACCTGAACTTGACCCTAATATTTTTGAGCAAATTGAAGTTGAGGTGAAATATGAGGGTTACATAAAAAAACAGCTTGCACAGGTTGAGCAAATGAGAAGAATGGAAAAAAAGCTCTTGCCAACAGATATAGATTATAAAACCATAACAGGTTTGCGTTTGGAGGCACAGGAAAAGCTAAACAAAATACGTCCCAACAATTTGGGACAGGCAAGCCGAATTTCAGGCGTAAGCCCTGCGGATATAAGTGTACTTGTAATTTGGCTGTCGAGGTGATTTTGTGGAACGACTTTATAATTATTGTAAAAATATAGGCATTATGCTTGATAGCAAGGCACTTGAACGTTTTCAAAAATATATGGAACTTGTGCTTGAGTGGAATAATAAAATTAACTTAACATCAATAACTGATATTGATGAGTTTATTGTCAAACATTTTTATGACAGCTTAACATTGCTTACAGCAGTAAATATCCCTATTAACGCAAAAGTAATTGATGTCGGTACGGGTGCAGGTTTTCCGGGCATTCCGCTAAAAATTGTGCGTCCTGATATAAGACTTACATTGCTTGACAGTCTTAATAAAAGGCTTGTTTTTTTAAACGACCACGTTTTAAAAAATATAGAATTATCAGCAGATGTAGTACACGGCAGAGCAGAGGAAATTTCTAAGGATAGAAAATTTCGTGAAAAGTTTGATATTGCAACAAGCCGAGCGGTTGCTAATTTGTCTGCCTTATCTGAATATTGCTTACCGCTTGTAAAGGTTGGTGGAATATTTTCACCAATGAAAGGTTTAAATATTCAAGAGGAACTGGGAAGTTCAAAAAATGCTGTTAGTTTGCTTGGCGGTGAGCTTGCAAAAGTAACAGAGCTTAAATTACCTGATGGAAGCAAACGAAATATTGTTGTTATTGATAAAATTAAGTCTACACCGGAGAAATATCCACGCAGAGGAGTAAAAATAAATAAAAATCCTCTTTGATTTAGTAAAATGGTACAGAATTGGGTTACAACAAGGTAAATATAAACAAAAGTGTTAACTG
>CAMWIZ010000261.1 GCA_947174455.1 uncultured Clostridia bacterium
ATTTGACGATATACGCTTTGAACTTGATGAGCAGTTAAAAAGTTCGTTTACGATTATGCGTCACAAGGAAGAAATCAGGAAAAATATTGATACTCTGCAAAATATCACAAAAAATGCTTTGGATTTACAGTACAAAAGTGAAAACACTGTTTACGATTTGCACCAGCATTGCGATAAAATCATTGCTGAACGTGATGATGCCGTTCAGCAGAAAAGAGAATATCAGGAAAAGTATAATCGGTCTGAACGCAGAAACTTAGAGTTAGAGGAAAAAATCAGCTACTTTCAGGATTTGCTGAAACTTATTGAATATCTTTTCCCGAATGTAGTTGCAAAGGCTAAAGAAATTTTTAAAGCACAACAAAATAAGCAATTAGAACAACTCTCAAACGACAGAAAAAATAAAAAGTTTGAGTTTGAATAATGTAGAACAAACTACGGCATATTTCCTTTTCAGGTGCTTGACAAATAAAGAAAAGTGCGCTACAATGATGATGCAGAGATATGCCAAGGTGTAAATTATAGGAGGAATTTACATTGGCAAATATAATTAAGCGTGGAAACACGTTCCGAATTCGTGTATTTGTTGGCACGGATATGAATGGCAAAAAACTTATGAAATCAACAACATTTACACCGCCTAAGGGCGTAACGGCAAAGAAAGCGGAGAAGTTAGCTCAGGAGTATGCTTATGAATTTGAGTGTCACTGTAAGGGTTTTTCTCAGCTTAACGAAAATATGCGTTTTTCGGAGCTTGCTGACTGGTATTTCAAGAATTACGCTCCGATTGAGCTGAAAGCAAGCACCGTTTATACCTACAAAGGACAGTACAAAAACCACATTGAGCCGGTACTCGGCAATGTGAAAGTCAAGGATATTACAACACCCAGACTCACGCAGATAATGCAGTCATATAACCTTAACCCTGCTACTGTACGTAAGGTGTATGTTATCATTCAAAGTATCTTCCGCAGAGGTGTGGAACAGGGTTTTCTCCGTGAATCGCCCTGTCATAACGTCATTCTCCCGAAAAGAAAAAAGAGCCATAAAAACAAGGCTCTTGATGAAGATAAACTGAAACGCTTTCTCTCTTTTCTTGACAGCAATCCGTGGGACGAAGATTTCAAGCGTATTATCAAGGTTTTGCTCTATACAGGAATGCGTTCGGGAGAGTGTGTTGGACTTGCGTGGGAAGATGTGGACTTTGACAACAACACAATCTCTATCAATCACACTTTAACTGACATCGGTGGAAAACATGAACTTACTACTCCTAAAACTGAGAGCAGTATTCGTATTATTGGTATGGGGCAAGAACTGAAAAATATTTTGCTTGAACAGAAATCCTACATCGAAAAACTGAAAAGTGCCCTCGGTAATGATTTTACTCATCCGGAAATGGTATTTGTATCAGCCCTTGGAAACTATCGTGACCGCAACTCTGTCTATCAATCATTGAAACGCTTTACTAGGGGCACGGAATTTGAAGATATGACCCTACATCAGCTCAGACACTGCAACGCTACCATACTTATCAATAGCGGAGTAGACCTGAAAGTGGTTTCCGAGTATCTTGGTCATTGTGACATTGGTGTGACTGCTGACATTTACGCTGACGTTCTAAGAAGTACAAAGGCGAAAACAGCTGAACAGATTGAATTAAAGCTCAAATAAAACAAAAACCACTCTGCCATTTCTGACAGAGTGGTATATCCAGTCTTTATTAGTTGTCCAAAAGTTGACCAAATAAGATTTGAAATCTCACAAACAACGTAATATAGCCGTTTTTGAGATGATTTCTTATCTTTTTGAGAACTGTGGAGCACGACGAGCAGCTTTGAGACCGTATTTCTTTCTCTCCTTCATTCTTGGGTCACGAGTAATGAAACCAGCCTTTTTGAGGACGGGACGAAGTTCTTCATCATATTTGAGAAGTGCACGGGTAAGACCATGACGGATAGCACCTGCCTGACCTGTAACACCGCCGCCTGCAACAGTACATACAACATCAAACTTATCAAGATTATCAGTAAGAGAAAGTGGCTGACGAGCAATTAACTTAAGAGTTTCGAGACCGAAATAGTCATCAATACCTCTGCCATTGATAGTAACATTACCTGAACCGGGATAGATTCTTACTCTTGCTACGGAGTGCTTTCTTCTGCCTGTTCCGTAGTAATATTTAACTTTTGATTCGTACATTTAAAGCACCTCCTGAATTAAAGTGTATAAGCAACGGGCTTCTGAGCAGCATTCTTATGCTCTGCACCCTTATAAGTTCTGAGTCTCTTGAGCTGGGCTCTGCCGAGAGTATTGTTCGGGAGCATACCGTTAACGGCAATCATCATAGCCTTATCAGCTTCATTAGCCATCATATCCTTATAGGACTTTGATTTAAGACCGCCAATCCAGCCTGTGTGCCAATAATATTTTTTCTGTTCAAGCTTCTTGCCTGTAAGAACAGCCTTGTCGCAGTTGATGATAATAACATGGTCTCCGCAGTCTACATGGGGAGTGTAGTCGGGCTTATGCTTGCCTCTGAGGATATGTGCAGCCTTAGCAGCAACACGTCCGAGAGACTGTCCCTCTGCATCGAGGATATACCATGTACGCTTAACTTCTGCCGGTTTTGCCATTGTAGTTGACATAGAAAATTCCTCCATTGTTTAATTTA
>CAMWIZ010000262.1 GCA_947174455.1 uncultured Clostridia bacterium
TAGTCATACTTAGTAAAATAACAACAGCTCCACACAATTAAAATATGCGGAGCTGCTGTTTATTAAAAAATTTTATCTTGAAGAAGTGGGTTTACTATTCTCGGCACTGCTTTCACCAATAAACATATCCCCCGGACGAGTAGGCTCATCTACAGGAACATTTGGTACTTTACTGCTCTGAGCGTTACCCTCTTCGGAACTTATCTCAGAGTTTGAAACAGTGGGTTTATCGGAATCCTTGTCCGATTCCTCCTCCGGTTCATTATTTTTTCTTGATGCACTGACCTCATGGTTTGCAATCAATGTGGATTTTTCCGTACCAAAATCAAACTCATATTCCGCAAACAGCTCATCATCAATATACACTTCCACAGGGACTATACCCTCTGTATTAAGACGTGTTATCTCAAAGCTGTAGCTTTTGCTGAAGGCCAAGGTATAGTAAGTTTTTTCTGCCTCTGTTACATCACCGCACTTAACAGATATTCTAAACTGCGGTTTGAGCGTTGACAAATCAACGGACTCGTTTATTGATACATTGTACGGAGCACCCAAACTTACAACCAATGGAACAGCGGATCCCTTTTCAAGCGGGCTGTCCTTAATAACACCCTGACTTGATACATAACCGTATTCATACTCCTCACTGTACTCATACCTTATTTCGCCCACCTGCAAACCTCTGTTTTGCAATTCTGCCGCTGCATCATCATACGTCATTCCCACAACGTACGGTGCAGGAATACTGTTTTCGGCAACATAAATAGTTACCTTTGACAAAACCTTTACTTTCGAACCGTTTGGTGGATCTGTACGGATAACTGAGCCTTCATCAATGCTGTCGTTTTGCTCAACAACAATCTCACTTTCAAGATACAAGGAGCTGAGAGTATTAACTGCTGCGGTTTTGCTTAGCTTTGACAAGACAGGTACAGTAACCTCGGTATTTATACTGTTTACCGTCAATCTGACTTTTGCGTCTTTGGGAATACGTCGTGAATTTGACAACGGTGTTTGACTTACAACTACATCTAAATCTGTATCGGGACTGTAAACATTTGCAACTTCAAAATCAAAATCATAATCACTGTTCATGACTACATCATCAACATTCATACCCAAAAAGTCAGGCACCTCAACATTGTTTTTTCTGTCTATATACCCTGTAACTACTAAAACACCCAACACTGCAAACGCAAGCAGAGTTAAAAACATCAGTGGTTTTGATACCTTTGAACGTGATTTTTCATCTGTTAACTCGACATCTGTCGGTACGGGTATCTTCTGCTTAAACTTAGGGTCATCAAGATTTATCTGATCACTTGTCAAGGTCTTTGCAGGAAACTCCATTTCCGACACAATATTTGACTCCAACGGATGCTCATGGACATAAGTTTTCCATTTTTCGTTTGAGACGGGCTTATTTGACTTTTTCTGACTTGACGAGCTTTTGTAGACCGTCTTTGTATTTTCTTTTCTTTGGGGTTTAGACTGTGGTTTCTTAGTTTTCTTAGGATCACGAAGGGTCAAAAGCTCATCAAGAAATTCTGTAGCAGTTTGGGTTCTTTCCTCAGGGCGAACCGCTAACGCTCTTGCCAAAATATCGTCAAGCTCCTTTGGCAGCCCCTCCTTCAATTCAGATACAGGCTTTAATGAATCGGAAAGCAACCGGGAATTTGAGTTATCAGGAGTTACACCCGTCAACATTTTGTACATAGTAGCCGCAGTTGCATAAACATCTGTCCAAGCAGCTTGGTCGAGTTTATTGTCGTACTGCTCTATAGGAGCATAACCCGGTTTGAGTATAATTGACAGGCTCTTTGATACAGACAATGAATTATTGCGTGAAGCACCAAAGTCTATAAGTACAATTTTGCCCTGCGTTGTTCTCATAATGTTTTCGGGTGACACATCTCTATGAATCATACCCTCTTTATGAACCTTTATAAGGCTTTGCAGGACAGGAACAATAATATTCATGGTCGTGCCAAAACCGAGTGATTTTCTTCTGTTAAGCATTTCTTTAACAGTTTCACCGCTTAGGTACTCCATTATGATGTATGCAGTGTTATTCTCGTTGAAAACATCATAAACATCAACAACGCCCTCTATTGCGGTAAAATTAGCAAGTCTGCGTGCTTCAGCAGAAAAGCTCTCAAGTCCCATGGCATAGCGTTCACCACGCTCACCGCCGTATGGTTCTACATTCAGTGTACCGCCCTGACGTGCGGAACATTCTGTAGGAAAATATTCTTTAATTGCAATTTTTCTTTGCAGTGATTCATCATAGCCTATGTAGGTAATTCCAAAACCGCCATTACCCAAAACTCTGCCGACAACATACCTTTCCTTAAGGACAGAACCGGCGGGCAAACTAAAGCTTTCACTCGGTATATCACCTATATCATTACCGCAGTAAGGACATATGGCAAATTCCTCATCATCATACTCTTCCATACAATAAAAACAACGCACAGCTCAATCCTCCCTCCTCATACTTATACTTATATCTGACTAAACACCCAAAAATACATTAGTAATTTAATTCTGTTCAAATCGGCATAAAGAGCCAAAAACTCCATTCTCACATATATCACATTGAATTATACCATAAAGATTTAGCCCATACAATAGTTAAAATGTAAACAAAAATACTATTTATTATTGTAA
>CAMWIZ010000263.1 GCA_947174455.1 uncultured Clostridia bacterium
GTTGGTGAAATGTCACGGCTGTTGGATGTTGCACCGTCCACACTCAGGTACTATGACAAAGAGGGATTACTTCCCTTTGTGGAACGTTCGGACAGCGGTATTCGTATCTTTAAAGAAGAGGATATGGAGTGGCTTCAGGTAATATCATGCCTAAAACGTTCAGGTATGCAAATTAAGGATATAAAAAGCTTTATCGCAATGGCAATGCAGGGCGATGAAACTATTGACGATAGATTAAGGCTTTTCAGAAAGCAAAGGGACGCTGTAAATGCCCAAATTGCCGAGCTTGAGCAAACCCTGAAAATAGTTGAATTTAAGTGCTGGTACTACGAGCAGGCACAGCAAGCGGGAACCACTGCTGTATTTGATGAAATCAGCATTGAGGATATACCGCCGGAGCATCAAAAGGCAAAGGAAATGTTATGCTGCAAGCAAAATGCAAAGGCTTAACTGAGAACTCTATTCTAAAACTTGTATTTGTTTGCCATCAATAAAGAAACGGGTATTATTTGTTGTTATTATTCATAAAGTTGACTAAGATACTGCAATATGATAAAATATTGTTGTTTTAAGCAGGACAAAGGTGTACTTACGCTTGTCTTTGTATTTTAATATAACGGAGTTTTTTATGCTAAGTCAAATTACTGCACAACAGCTTTCTAAGCTTGATTTAAACGGCTATTTGCTTTTCGATATCAGAGAAGATGAGGATTATAAAAAAGGCCATATCCTAAATGCTGTATCTGCGTGTGAATCACCAACAGATATTGTTAAGAATCATTCAGACGGCAAAAAAATTGTAATTTACTGCAAGGACGGCAGGGAAAGCACTGCTCTTGGCAGATTGATTTCTGAGCAAGGGGAAGATGTAACGGTTCTGGAGGGCGGATATCAGGCTTGGATGAGGTTTGTATTCAGAAATGACAATTTTTCTGCCGATGTTGAAAAAAGTATACGCAAGAAGTTCAGCAAAACTATTTGGAGTAAGTTTACATCTGCAATTCTTGAATATGACCTAATAAAAGAAAATGATAAAATAGCGGTTTGTATATCAGGCGGTAAAGACTCTATGCTTATGGCGAAGCTGTTTCAAGAGTTAAAGCGTCACAATAAGTACCCGTTTGAAGTGGAATATATGGTTATGGATCCGGGTTACTCCAATGAGAACAGATGTGTAATAGAGAACAATGCTAAAATGCTTGATGTTCCAATTAAGATTGTGGAAACGGATATTTTTGAGTCGGTAAGCAATGTGGAAAAATACCCTTGCTATCTTTGTGCAAGAATGCGTAGAGGGCATCTGTATAAAAATGCAAGAGAGCTTGGCTGTAATAAAATAGCTTTGGGGCATCACTATGACGACGTTATAGAAACTATTTTGATGGGTATGCTGTACGGCGGACAGGTTCAAACCATGATGCCAAAGCTGCACAGCACAAATTATAAGGGGATGGAGCTTATACGTCCTATGTATTTAATTCGTGAGTCGGATATAATACGTTGGGTTGATTATAACAATCTTAATTTTATTCGCTGTGCCTGTAGTGTAACTGAGGCTGACTCCAATCTTAACCCAGGTGATACTGTATCAAAGCGTCAGGAAATTAAGCATCTTATTGCAGATTTAAAGAAGATTAACCCACAAATAGAAAGCAACATTTTCCGGAGTGTTGAAAATGTGAATCTTGACACCGTTATATCCTACCGCAGGGGTGAGGACAGACATTCATTTTTGGATGATTATGATTTGTGACAGAAAAATAGTTGTTATGTATGCATTAAGATTTGTTGCATAATCTTGACTAAAAATGTGTAATGTGATAAAATTACTGTGTCAGAAAAATCTGTATTTGAGTTTTTTGCTAATCCTATCCATGTTCCGTAGATAGGATTATTTTTATAATTTTCAAAATTTTGCAATCGAACTGAAAATTAAATAGGGACTGTTACACGTCCCTATTTTGATATAGTAAGGAGTAGCTGTATGTTTAAGTTTTTTAACAAAAAGAAAGACAATTCAGAGGATAACGAAGAAATAAAAGTAATTGATTCGGTTAACGAGGAGGAAGAAGTTGCAGAGAGCGCAGCTTACGAACAGGAGGCGGACACAAGTGAGAAGTCTGCCGAGGACTCCGATTCTCAGACAGAGAAACAGGGGAATTCCTTGCTTTCAAATTTAGAGATTGGTATTCCTCTTTCCAAGGAGCATATCCAAATGCTGTGCAATACCTACATAGCAGAGGCAATAAGCTTTAACAAAATATACAAGGGACAGGACATAGAAATGCTGTGTTGTACCGAGCTTGCTGTTCTTATACAAAATTCAGAAATGATTTTAGGTACTGCACTTAAGGATAATGAGGAGAAGGCTGAGATTGTACGCAAAAACAGGAAGGTTTTCCGTGACGCCCTGCTTGATGCGGTTCGCTGCGGTCCGTTGTATGTTTTGTCTGTAGAGGCTACCCATTTGCCGTATGCCCCGGATGCACCTATCTTTTTCGGTTATACTGATAAAGAAAAGGCTGAAAACCTCGCAAGTCAGCTTACAGAAATCAATCAGAAACATATTGCTTTCTATGTTCAGGAGGTTCAGCCCAAAGATTTTGAGAACTTTTTCTCCCGTGTTTGGGTGTCGGGCTTTGAGGGATGCAGTGTTGACGGTGCTAAGC
>CAMWIZ010000264.1 GCA_947174455.1 uncultured Clostridia bacterium
GTTAATAAAAAATCAGAAAAGCTTTTGTAGCCATCCGGCTTTAAATCCATAACATACCCAAATTCCCCATTTGTAATTTCAGTCAAGAATTTCGGCCACAAAAAGGACTGTGTGGGTGCTCCCAACTCTATATTATTTTCAAGATTTTTATAAAACTTTCTTGGGGAATTTAAGGAATTTGCATGATACCATTTTAGTGCATATTCACTACCTCTAATATCAACAAGGTACACACTTCCTTGTCCTCCCTCTCCTATTTTCTTTATAATGGTTGCCGCTTCGCCATTTTGAAGCATTACAGCAGTTCCTCTGCGAAACTCTGCCATTTTATCACTCCTAATGTACTGTTACTTTCTTATATTCTGTAGTTGAGTCGTTGTAATATATATAAAACTCAAACGGCTTGCTGCCGATTCCCCATGCACACGCTGTTCTGTCTATATAGTCCCAAGAATACAGACTTATAAATCCAAGCAGTTTATATCCTTTATACGCATCAGTTTCGACACCGTTTGTCGTCAATAAGCTATCGTAAGAATACGAGCGGATATACTCGTACATATATGGTTCTTCTTCCGCAGGATAGGAATTTGCACTGTTCTCGTCATCAAGCGGTGCATATGTCACATACTCAACCGAGTAAAACCACTCAGTCGTATAGTAACCTGCCTGATAGCCGTCACGAGGTTCATAGAGAACTAAATTACAGGTGGTTTCACCATCTCTCGTTTTTTGAGTATATTCGGCATACTGTTCTGAACTATCTTTTTCTCCGTAATAATATTTCAGGGTGTATTTATTGCTATTATTCTCTGCATATACTGACAAGTCCATTCCACTATCGGAAGTAAAGTATTCCTCCACTAAGTCCACAGTGTCACGAATTGTTCTGCCCTGTGCAAACATAATTCCTATAGACACAATAGATACCACGATTAAAAACGGGAACAAAAACAAGCTTTCTTTTAAGATCCTCTTTCTTCTTTCATTCATACAATCACCTTAGGATACTACTCTCTGAATTGCAAATACACCTACTGTAATAGCAGCAGATATTGCTGTTATTATAAGGTAAGCAACAGTTGACTTCTTTTTGGAATCATCAAGCCAAGTGGAAACTCTGCCGTTATTGAAAACAATAATAGAAAAAAGCATAAAGGGTACAAACAAATAGTTCATATCCACAAATCCTGGCCATATATTGCGTACAGCCACAGCCGAATAGAATCCAAAAATCAACAGGCTGAATATAGCCGTACTTTCATACCTATAAAGCCGTTTGGATGCCAGCATCATAAAAGTGAACACAAAGGTTGGAATCACTGTTTTATCGCCGTACGGCAGGTCGTAAACCATAAAACCACCGACTGCACACGATAAAATAATCATAATCCAGCCCATGGGGTCTGCAAACATATGAGGTCTTCCCTCTTCACAGTCACCCATGCACCACGATATAAAAAGCTTTTTCCATAAGTTTTCCTTCGTTTTTTCATCTGAGCCGCCTGCGTCATCATTCTTCTGTTCGGAGGCTGTTTCTTCCTTTGGAACCTCTTCCTGAGCAGCTTCCTCAGTGGATACATCGTTAACGAAAATCACTTCTTCTTCACCACCGTCAGTATCAATCGTATTAATATCATCATACTCATCCAAACCCGAAAAGCTATCCCAAAGTGCTGCAACAGTATTGACAGCATCCAAGGCACGTTCTTCCCTCATGTCCGCTTCTGTAATAAGAGTTCCGACTGCCATTTGCAAATAAAACTTAGAATTTTCAGGATCAGAGACAGCCTTTTCTATATAATCCATCGCTCCAAACTCATACATAGTATTAAGCCGTCTGCGTTCTTTTCTGCATTTAGGCACAAGGTCTGCCATCAATGCACAAGTTTTTTCCTTCTCGGAAAATATATCTACCTCCATATCCCACATTACATGGTATAAGGCATTGTAAAAACTATCTTCTTCCAAAGAAATACCACCTCACGTTCCCAACAAATGGGATACTGTAACCTATTTGTAATAATAACATATTTTTTTTACTGGTGCAAGATATGAATATGAATAAATGATTAAGTAACACAAAATTATGCTGATTTTCATGCAAATATTTTCCCACTTATCAATAGCGGTCAAGAGTACTTCATTGCTAAGATTAGACACTTTATCAACTGTACTTTATTATTAAACTGTGAGGTCACGAAAAGGAATAAAAAAAGGGCCGATTTCTCGACTCCTGATAAGTATTTTCATTGCTGACCTTGAATAATATACTAATAAAACTTGCATAGCATTATGTATTCTTCCTCATTTTCATTTACTTTCTTAAAGCCAACACTCTCATACATTTTTACTGCGTAATTCTCCTTTTGGACAGCTAATGACGCTTGTTTATATCCCTCATGTTTTAATACACTTAGCATTTCTTTCATCAATGCAGTGCCAATACCGTATTTTCTGTAATCTGCATACACCGAAATAGCGAATGAGGGTGTTTCATCGTCTATATGTCCGTAATCATTCATTATGCGAACCCATACTGCACCGACTATTCGCTTATCAACCTCTGCTACCAACCCTATGTCGCCCTTTCTATTTCCAAAATCAGTTATATAAACTTGTAATTCCGGTCGGTTTATTATATCTCTTGGTGGAGCCGACATACCC
>CAMWIZ010000265.1 GCA_947174455.1 uncultured Clostridia bacterium
CTATCCAGCTGAGCTACGGAAACATTCATATTATTTTTTATTCGGTATTTCTGACAACTGATACAACAACAGGCACTATCTGTAGTACATTGTAAGCCATGCTTGCTGCAAAAGCCGATTTACAACCAAGAAAGTTCTTGCACCACCGTCAACTACACTGTAAATAATACCATAAAACATAGCGGTTTGTCAATACCGTAAAATTCAAGGGAGCTGTGAATACACAGCCCCCGAAGTAGCAAATATTTAAATCAGCCAAACAAGCATTAGTCACTTGTATAAGGCAAGAGTGCCAAATGTCTTGCTCTCTTGATAGCAACTGTAAGTGCTCTCTGGTGACAAGCACATGTACCTGTTACACGTCTTGGCAAAATTTTAGCTCTCTCTGAAAGATAACGACGAAGCTTTGCAATATCCTTGTAATCTATTACATCAACCTTGTCCACACAAAAAGTACAAACCTTTCTGCGACCCTTGCGGTTGCCTCTGCGGTTATCTCTTTCCGGTCTGTCAGCCATTTTTATCGCTCCTTTTCATCATAATTAAGTTAGAACACAGCCTGCATTAAAATGGCAAATCGTCATCCAAGGGCATGTCCTGGAAGTCGCTTGCACTGCCACTGGAATAAGACGGTGCTGCATTCTGCTGCGGTGCAGGAGAATAGCCGCTGCTTCGAGCGTTATTGCCATCTCTTCTGTCACCTGTAAAGTTTACGTTGTTGACTTGCACATCGAACGTATAACGCTTTTGACCGTTATTGTCCGTATAGGAACCTGTCTGAATAGAACCGTCAAGTGCAATTAACTGTCCCTTGATGAAGTACTTGCTTATAAAATCAGCCGTACCTCTCCAAGCAACACAACTGATGAAATCAGTCTGACGCTCAGTGCCTGCTTTAGCATAGTTGCGGTCAACCGCAATAGTAAAACGACACACAGACAATCCCGATTGTGTAGTCTTTAATTCGGGGTCAGCAGTAAGTCTGCCCATAAGTGCTACTACATTAAGCATGTTGTCCCCCTATTACGCCTCTTTCTTGATGATCAATGAACGAAGAACTCCGTCAGCGATCTTGTATCTTCTGTCAAGCTCAGCAGGGAAATCAGCATCACTTGTGAAGCTGTAGAGTGCATAGTAACCTTCTGTTTCCTTGTTAATCGGATAAGCAAGAGCACGCTTGCCCCACTCGTCAACACTCTCAAGAGTTGCGTGTCTTTCGATAACACCCTTGAAGTATTCGATTACCTTTGTGATACCCTCTTCGCCAAGCTTCGTAGAAACTACAAGCACAGACTCGTAAGTATTCTGGATTTTCTCCATAATCTTTGCACCTCCTTTTGGACTTTGGCCCCGTTTATCCACGGAGCAAGGAAGTTATTCATAACACAGAATAACACTGGTATTATACCACTGATTTGCTATAAAGTCAATACTTATCAAAATTTTTACAAGTTTTTGTATGACGATATTTTTTGTATTCTTTGCCTTACAATTAGACCGCTGTATTTTAAAAACTGATTTTATTTTTTAAGGCAGACATAAACGTACTGTACAAATGTAGTGTATAAATGATTGAGAATCTAGCCTCAGTTTCTTTGATTATTGGTGTCAGCTAACAATGGGGGAGAACCATTTGCAGCAGGTTCTCCCCCATAAAAATTATTTATTTTTTCCTTTTGCCAAAAATGCAAGCCAATAACCCAATCCGACTACTACTGCACCACCGACAAAGTTACCGATTGTAACAGGAAGCAGGTTATTTAAAAGAAATGTCCCCCAATTAAGCCCCTCTGCTGCAATACCGTACTCTGACGCACATAAAATTCCTGCCGGAATATAGAACATATTTGCAACACAGTGCTCATAACCGGCAAGCACAAATACAAAAATCGGAGGATACAAGCCTATAACCTTATCAGATGCACTTTCTGCTCCTATTGTAATCCAAACTGCTATACATACGAGGATATTGCACAATACTGCTCTGCATAGTGAATACTGCAAGCTTAGCGATGTCTTTGCAGCTGCGGTATTAACCAAAACCTCAGCAAGCTTTCCGCCGTAAAGGTCAGGTGTATGCCCATAGACAAACAAAAGAGAAACAAACAGTGAGCCGAGCAAGTTGCCAATATAGACTACAACAAGGCACTTCAAAAACTGCAAGACTTTAACTTCCTTTTTCATAACGGAAATCAAAATCAAACAGTCACCTGTAAAAAGCTCACTTCCTGCAAGAACAACCATTGCAAGCCCTGCAGGAAATATCAGCGAGTTTATAAGTCTTGAAACAGAAGCATTGTCAACCACTGCCGATGCAACAGTCGCCGATGCACCTGCTATTGCAATAAAAATTCCCGCAAAAATTGCAAGAATAAACATTTTACCTATAGGCTGATTAGCCTTGCTTTTTCCTATACCAACGTACTTTTCGGCTATTTGTCCCGGTGAAATCACACGTTACCACTCCTCTTGTTATTATAATTTAACAATACATTTAACTATTTATTCGTTTTAACCGATTGACCTATTAACAACAGATATTACCCAAACCGCATACACGCTGCTGTAACAGAAAGCAACTTTCCGCTATTATGACCCAATTAAACACAGGTTACACAGCAAGACAAATAACGCACTACATTATTCTGTATACAGG
>CAMWIZ010000266.1 GCA_947174455.1 uncultured Clostridia bacterium
CAGTTAACACAAAGCTCGTGTTCCTTGCGGTTATTTTACAGCAAATTATAAATCATAATAAAGGAGATAGTGAAGTGATAAAGCACATTGTTATGTGGAAATTCATGGAAAATGAGGAGGAGATAATGAAAGAATTTCTTAGTGGCCTTGAAAATCTAAGGGACGAGATTCCGGAGCTTGTCAGTGTCCAAACAGGAATTAACATAAACCCGGCTAACGAGTTTAACGCAGTTCTAATAACGGAATTTAATACCTATGAGGACTTGCAGAGTTATCAAAAGAACCCCAAGCATATTGCTGCGGCGAGTGTCGGAAAAGACAAGAGAATCGCACGTCAGGCAATAGACTTTGAATTTTAAATTGCAGTTATGTTTAAAGGCTTTTACCGGCAAACTGTAATCTTATATCTGAAGTTTTTTATAACATTACATTTTTTAAAAGGAGCATTTTACTGATGAATAAGAATATAACAAATTCAGTGACATATATAGGCACAGATGATCACGATATAAAGCTTTTCGAGAGCCAATATGTTGTACCAAACGGAATGTCCTATAATTCCTATCTAATCAAAGACGATAAGTGTGCGGTAATGGATACTGTTGATTCGAGAAAAACTGACGAGTGGCTTGTTAATCTTGAGCAGGCATTAAACGGCAGAACACCTGACTACTTGGTTGTACAGCACATGGAACCGGATCATTCGGGTTCGATTATGGCGGCTGTTGAGAAATACCCCAATATGAAGCTTGTTGGAAATGCAAAGACCTTTGTGATGATGGAGCAGTTTTTTGACATTGATTTTGGCGACAAAAAAATTGTTGTGCAAAACGGCGGTTCCCTTGAACTCGGTAAACATACGCTTAATTTTGTATTTGCCCCAATGATACATTGGCCTGAGGTTATGGTGTCCTATGATGCGGCTGATAAAATTCTTTTTGCGGCAGATGCTTTTGGCAAGTTCGGTACTCTCGACACCGATGAGGATTGGGCATGTGAGGCAAGACGTTATTATTTTAACATTGTAGGCAAGTACGGTATGCAGGTTCAGTCTCTGCTTAAAAAGGCGGCAGAGCTGGATATAGCTGTAATTTGTCCTCTTCATGGTCCTATACTATCTGAAAATTTGGGTTACTATATTGATAAGTACAACACTTGGAGCAGCTACGAGGCGGAGGATAAGGGAATTTTAGTTGCGTATGCCTCAATTCACGGTAATACGGCTGCGGCTGCTGAGTACTTTGCAAACATGCTTAGGGAAAAAGGTGCAGAAAAGGTTGCTGTAGCCGATCTTGCAAGGGACGATATGGCAGAGGCAATAGAGGATGCATTCCGCTATGACAGAATGGTGCTTGCAGCGGCATCTTATGACGCTGGGGTGTTCCCGTGCATGGAGGACTTCCTCAACCGTCTGAGCCACAAGGGCTACAAAAAGCGTACTGTCGGAATTATTGAAAATGGCACATGGGCACCGACTGCGGCAAGAGCAATGAAAAGTATACTTGAAACAATGAAGGATATTACTGTTTGTGACAATACCATTACAATTAAATCAGCAATGAAAGACAGTGATATTCCAAACCTTGAGAAGCTTGCGGACGAGCTTATTAAGTGATATTGCATAATAAAAACAGGCTTGAACATATATCAAGCCTGTTTTGTATTTAGTAAACGGAGGAAATTCTCTTGTTAGAAAATGCACCGATAATCTTGAAAATTCTGCCATTTTGCATTGCGGAGCCATGATGTTATTTTGATGAAGACACTTTTTTATCCTTGTGAAAAATACCTATTGCACCCATGATCAAAAGAAGCACACCAAACATTTTTTGTAGGATTGTGTTGTCAAATCTTCCGCAAAGAAAACATCCCAGCAGTGTACCCAGCATTCCCATTAACGCAAACGGAATGGCAATTTTCCACTCAATCAGCTTTTTTCTGCTGTAGTACAGAACAGACAAAACAGCCGTAGGGAGGAAGAAAAGAAGATTTATTCCCTGTGCCGTACTCTGCGGTGTGTCAGTGAAAAGATTTAAATAGATTATCAGAACTCCGCCGCCACCCATTCCCATTGCTCCAATAATTCCTGAGGCGATGCCTGCTATCGCACTGATTACTTGCTCCATAAATGTTCTCCCTTGCACGTTATTTCATTATCATTCTGATGCCTGCCCACAGCATAAACAAATTGAAAATTATCCTAAGCCACTTCGCATTCAGCCTTGCCAGCAAAAATGCACCGATAATCGCACCTATTACTCCATATGGTGCATAGGGCATGGCATCGCTGATTGTAACCTTGTTCGTGCATAAGTACCAAATACTGCTGACAAGACACATTGGCATGATAATTGCAACAGTTGTTGCGTGTGCCTTTTGCGGTTCGGTTTGGGTTTTCAGTGTCGGTACGGCAAGCATACCGCCGCCTGCCCCAAGAAGTCCGTTTATAATTCCCGAAAAAGCTCCTACTATTAGGTTTATATGTTTCTTTAAAAATTTCATACCGTTTACCACCGTCAAAGATATTTCTCCGATTATTTTAACCGAATGGTAAAATCATATTTATGGAAAATAAGTTTTTTAAAAAAGAAAAAATTTTAAAAAAAGTGTTGACAAAAGGTGGAAAGAGTGATATTATATACAAGCACTCTT
>CAMWIZ010000267.1 GCA_947174455.1 uncultured Clostridia bacterium
CTGACCCGAAGTAAACACCACGCTGCCGACCTTTACTGCCTGAGAGTAAGGGCCAATGGCATCGGGAGCATTTTTTGTGTAAACAATTTCTGCCATAAATAGTCGCTCCTTTTTCACATTTTTCTTTCTAAAAGCATCTATGTAATTTGATTTTTAGACAATTTATATTAAAGGCACAGCCGCAAAATCAACAAGCATTAGAAAAAGCTTGATAAGATTCTGCAAAACTTCTCCTTTTTCGCAAATTAAGTTTTGTGATTGCTTAAATTAGCTTAAATCCGTGTGCCGTCAAACCATCCTGAACCTGCTTTATATGCTCATTATCCTTTGTTTCCATCTCAATTCCGAGAATACAATTATTGACATCTGAGCCCTTGCCTGCGTGTTCGTAATTTACGGAAACAACATTTGCACCGTGTTTAGCAATAATTGTTGAAACATCTCTAAGCTGACCGGGTTTATCTGTAAGCTCTATGGAAAGCTTGCAAAGCCTGCCCGACTTCAGCAGACCACGGTCGATAACTCTTGACAAAATGGTTACGTCTATATTTCCCCCCGACACAATGCAGACTGTTTTTTTGCCCTTTACGGGAACTTTGTCAAACATTACAGCCGCAACAGAGGCAGCACCCGCACCCTCGGCAACAAGCTTTTGCCTTTCCATAAGGGTGAGGATAGCGGTTGATATTTCATCATCTGTAACCGTTACTATTCCGTCAACATACTTACTGCAAATATCGAAGGTGTTTGCACCCGGCTGCTTCACGGCAATACCGTCGGCAATGGTCTGAACACCGTCAAGGGTAATAATTTCACCGTTACCGACCGAGTTCACCATAGACGGAGCACCTGCCGCCTGTACACCGTATACCTTAACATCGGGACGCAATGCCTTTACGGTATATGCAATACCCGAAATAAGTCCGCCGCCGCCTACAGGAACAACTATTGCCTCTACATCAGGGTTATCGTTCAATATCTCAATGGCAATGGTACCCTGACCCGCAATCACATAGTCATCGTCAAACGGGTGGATAAAGGTAAGACCTCTCGCCTCTTTTAATTCCAATGCACGCTTATACGCATCGTCATACACACCGTTTACAAGCTCTATCTGGGCACCGTAGGCTCTGGTTGCCTCTACCTTTGAAATAGGTGCTCCGTCAGGCAGGCATATTATAGAGCTGATGTTATTCCTTGCCGCTGCAAGGGCCACACCTTGGGCATGATTTCCCGCAGAACAGGCTATAACTCCCTTTTCCTTCTCTTCAGGAGTAAGGCGAGATATTTTGTAAGCCGCACCACGAACCTTAAACGAACCTGTTACCTGTAGGTTTTCAGGTTTTATGTACAACTCAACATCTTCCTTGATTTTGGGAGCATGAATAAGCTCCGTATTTCTTATAATGTCCTTTAAAGCAAACGCCGCCTGATATACATTTTCCAGTGTCAGCATATATCAATCATTCCCTTCAAAGCTTAGAACAAACCAAGTCGCCCATTTCGCTGCATGAAACTTTTTTAATACCCTCGTCACTGCCTGCAATGTCACCTGTGCGGTAGCCGTCAGACAGAACAGCATCCACAGCAGCCTCAATAGCGTCTGCTTCCTTTGGCATATCAAAGGAATAACGGAGCATCATTGCGGCTGAAAGTATTGTGCCGAGTGGGTTTGCAATGTTCTGGCCCGCAATATCGGGAGCAGAACCGTGGATTGGCTCGTACATACCGAGTCTACCTGATGACAAGCTTGCGGACGGCATCATACCGATAGAGCCTGTAAGCATACTTGCCTCATCGGAAAGGATATCTCCGAACATATTCTCTGTAACGATAACGTCGAACTGTGACGGATTTTTAATAAGCTGCATTGCGGTATTATCAACCAGAATATCGGAATATTCAACGTCGCTGTACTCCTCTGCAAGCCTGTGCATAACCTTTCTCCAAAGCTTTGATGAGTCAAGAACATTCGCCTTGTCAACTGAGTGAACCTTTTTACCTCTCTTACGTGCTGTTTCAAAGGCAACTCTGCCGATACGCTCAATCTCGCTTTCGGAGTATAGCATAAGGTCGGTAGCAACTGTTTGGCCGTTTTCCTCAAAGGTCTTATGCTCACCAAAGTAAATACCGCCTGTAAGCTCACGAACCATCATAAGATCAAGACCGTCTGCTATGCCTGTTTCCTTTAACGGAGATGCGGACTTGAGCTGACCGAACATTTTTGTAGGTCTGAGATTAGCGAAAAGTCCAAGCTCACTTCTTACTTTAAGCAAGGCTTTTTCAGGGCGAAGTGCAGGGTCAATAACGTCCCACTTAGGGCCGCCCACAGCACCAAGCAGTACACTGTCGCAGTTTTTGCAGCGTTCCAGACCCTCGGCTGTAATAGGCACGCCGAACTTATCAATGGAAGCTCCGCCGATATCGACATAATCCTTTTCAAATGTATGTCCATACTTCTCAGCAATTTTGTCGAGAACCTTTAATGCCTCGTTGACTATCTCAGGGCCGATGCCGTCACCCTTTAATACAGTAATCTTCTTGTTCATATTTCTCACCTGTTTTTTATAGAATTCAGCAAACCGTTTGCATTGATAATCTCCTTGATAAAATCAGGGAACGGCTGAGCTTGATAC
>CAMWIZ010000268.1 GCA_947174455.1 uncultured Clostridia bacterium
TATGTTTAATCAACCAAAAAAGGTGTATATTGACATTGCCGCATGGAAAACTTTACCGGATCGCCAGCTTTACAGCGGGATGGCAGAAACTGTTAAACACGCCTGCCTGGCAGATAAGGAGTTGTTTAAGTACCTTAACGATAATATGGATAAAATATACAATGGCGACAGTGAGGCCTGTGAGCATATTGCTGAGGAGAACTGCCGCATAAAATACAACGTGGTAATGCAGGACGAGCGAGAAAGCGGACTCAGAGAGATACTTAATCTCGGTCACACCGTAGGCAGAGCCATTGAAACAGTAAGTGATTACAAATTGCTGCACGGTGAGGCTGTGTCTATTGGACTTGTTGCGGAAGTATCGCTTGCCGAAAAGCTTGGATATATGACAGAGAACGAGAAGAACGAGGTTATAGCATTGTTGAAGAAAGCTAAGCTTCCCGTTGCTATTCCTCAGTATATTGACCGTGAGGCATTGGTTAAAAAGCTGTACACAGACAAAAAGGTTAAGAACGGTCAGTTAAGATTTGTTATTCAAAACGGAATCGGCTCTATAGTGGAATACAGCGACGGAGTTTTTGCTTTGCCGATATCAGAGGAGACCGCAAGGGAAATCATACTGGACATGGAGTAATGGCAGTATGAATAGTCGAGAATAGAGTATGAATTTAAAGGTGACGCAATCTTACCTTATGAGTTTACAGTTAGGGCAACACCGCACAATTACAGTATGTAGATTGTGCGGTGTTGCCTTAGAAAATTTTAAAAAATATGTGACGAAATATGTAACGAAATCATTCTTCATACGTCTAATTTATGAGAGCGGAGGTGATTAATATTTAATGAATTTTGAAAACTTGTATGCGGTGTATTATATGCAGGTGTACTCCTATGTAATGACTCTGTCAAAGAATCAAGGTGTTGCGGAAGAAATTGCTCAGAATACCTTTGTAAAAGCACTTTCGGCGAAGAGTACTTATTGCAAAGACTCAGGTGAGCTTACATGGCTTTGTGCTATTGCAAAGAATTTGTATTTTGATGAGCTTAGGAAACAGAAAAAAGTTGTTTCATTTGAAGAAAATGAGGAGTCAATATCGTGCGACGATTTTGAAATGAAAATGGAAAGTTCCGATTTTGCTTACAAAATACATTGTATTTTACATACACTTAATGAACCGTACAAGGAGGTTTTTAGCCTGCGTGTCTTTGGTGAGCTTTCTTTTAAAAATATTGGCTCGATTTTCGGAAAAACAGAGAACTGGGCAAGGGTAACCTATCACCGTGCCAGACTTAAAATTCAAGAGAGGATTGATGAAGAATGAAAAATATGTGCGATATCGTTCAGGATATTTTGCCGCTTTATGTTGATGAAATTTGCAGTCCGTCAAGCCGTACGCTTGTTGATGAGCATATTCCCGAATGTGAAAAATGCAGTGCTACACTTGAGCGGCTAAAGCGTACTTCTATTGATAGCAGCATTGAACAGGAAAAGAACACAGTGCTTAAACATCATCAAAAGGCAACAGCCCGAAAAACCTTTACAGTCGGAACTATTACTGCAATGATTTTGACGATACCTGTTATAGTGTGCTTAATTGTTAATTTAGCGACGGGTCATGCATTGGATTGGTTTTTTATTGTGCTTACGTCACTATTGGTGGTTGCTTCGTTTACGGTAGTGCCGCTTGTGGTGTCTGAAAAGGCTTTCTTGTATACGTCTTTGAGTTTTGTAGGCAGTATTTTGCTGCTGCTTGGAACGTGCTGTATTTATACAAAGGGAAGTTGGTTCTTTATAGCGGCACTGTCTGTATTGCTCGGAACTATGACTGTGTTCCTGCCAATTATAGCAAGGCTTTATTTTCCCAATAATTCGTTTTGGAAGAAAAATAAAGGTCTGTTTGTTTTCCTTACAGATACGGTTTTGCTGTACGCTTTAATTATATTCATAGGCATTTATGTTAAAAGTCAGACTTATTGGTATACGGCTGTTTCAATAACTACTGTGTGTGCAGTTTCGGTTTGGTTGTTCTTTTTGATTGTGAGGTATCTGCCTGCGAATGCCTTTATTAGGGCAGGCTCTGCGATTATGTACAGCGGTGTGTTTATTGCCGTAATTAACGGTATCATTGATGCTATTCTCGGTGAACCACAGATACGTCTTTTTGCAAAGGATAATATTATTAACTTTGAATTAGCTGTAAGCTTTCTGGCGGTGGGCTTAGTAGTGCTTATAGCAGGAATAATTAGAGCAGGGGTAAAAAGAAAGAGTTGCAAAAAGTGATTTAATTATAAGAGAGTTTGACGAAAACCTTACCACGCTTTGCGTAATTGAAATTTTTGATTATTAAAAGCTTTTTCTACCGAACAACACAGTGTGTGATATCACATAAGATTTTAGGGGCGAACCTGTTTTCAGTGCTTCGCCCCTTTGCTGTACTTTATGGTTAGATGAACCTATGTATGACTAAAAAATGATTGATTACTTCTTGAGAATATGATTATATTTTCCGCTGAAGATATTAGGAAATGTATTGCGAAGGTGTTTGCTTCGTCTTTTATTGAGTCAGTGCGGAATGTATGATTTTCAACTAAACGCTCGGTTTTGCTGAACGCTTCAACTATGCTTGACTCAA
>CAMWIZ010000269.1 GCA_947174455.1 uncultured Clostridia bacterium
CACCCGGACCGGCTATACATCGTTTGACAAGAATCTTATTATTATAATAAAAGGCTATGACGTCACCGTACTCAAAATCCGATCCTTTCACTGAAACAACAATTTCACCATCCGCTAATGTCGGTGTCATGGAACTACCGTATATTTGCAAAACAGGCATCCAAAGAGTAGCTATCAAAACAGCGAATGCCGCAACCACAACAAGTGTGTAAAACGTACTCTTAATTATTTTGAAGTAGTGCTGCTTATAGCGTTCCCTCTTTAACTCAGCTTCAAGTAAGGAAACCTCGGGGAGTTTTTCGGATAAATCCTTTTCCTCCACAAAAGTCACCTCTTTTCGTTTAAATTGCTTTCAGTTAAATTATCTTGATCGAAATCCCGCTTGTCAGCACCATATTTTATCTTGACGCTTTCAACATACTGCTGTGCTGCCATTTCCGCAGCCTCAAACACTCCGTTAAGCTTCAACGCAGCCTCTGCAATGGATCCTGAATTTTCTATATTGATTTTTCGTTCGTTCAGTTTTCTGTTCGCTTCATCAAGCTGCATACTAAGTTTTTTGTTTTCTTTTATTTGCTCTATAAGGATTTCGAGCAGCTCTGCTCTGTTTAGTTTTCTAAGTTCTTTATCAGTCATTTTATCAGCCTTTCAACAAAAGAGAAAAAGTTCACATCTTCATTAAAAACATCACACAGTTAGAATATCATTGATTATTTCTGTAATGATACAGCTCTTCCCATAATCGGTTTAAACACAATTACAATATTGCTGTAATTCCGAAATTAATCTCCGTATTTTTTATTGTGTATGTCTTAATCCCCGATATGAACCTATCCAAATATACCAATATGGGATACTTAGATTATACCATTTCAGTATAATTTGTCAAGGGACTTTTAATGAGGTTAAAATATCCAAGAATAGAAAAAAAGCGAATAGATGATAAAAACAACCATTGCCGAATACCGACAATGGTTATTTTCTCCGCCTAATTAAAAGCAATAAATATTGTTTTGCTCTTAATTACAGTACAGTTTTTGTTTGTTAGTTATGTGTTAGTTATTTGTCAGTTACGCACATATAATTAACTTATTTTAATAGCTTTTAAACACAAGAAAAACCCATAAACGCTAAATTTTTAGTGTTTATAGGTTTTTCATTCATGGTGCGGGTGACAGGACTTGAACCTGCACGGTTTTGCCACTAGAACCTAAATCTAGCGCGTCTGCCAATTCCGCCACACCCGCATATTGCAACTTTGTCCCCTGTTTTTATACGGTGAGATAACCGAGAGAGAATACCATTTTAACCTCTGTCAGTTCCAAAGAACGTTTTATATTTTACCATACATTTCTTGTGTTGTCAATATTTTTCTGTAATTTTTATAGCAACGTAGAAATGCGGATTAAATAAAACAAAGATTTAAGAATTAAAAGTCGCCCCATCTGTTAAAGATTATTTCACAATCTTTAACAGATGAGGGCCGGTTCACCTATAAATCTCATTTCTCATTATAATTTTTATCATGACTTGTATATTTATAGTGTGAACGATTCATATCAGTTGACTAAACAATTATTCACCGTACTTAACAACATCTATTGACTTGATTGTTACATCTTCAAGCGGCTTATCGTTTGCATCAACTTCAACCGCCGCAATCTTGTCAACCACGTCCATACCGTCAATTACCTGTGCGAAAACAGTATGACCTCTGTCAACTGCATTATATGCACCGTCCAGTGTTGGATTGCCGCCATTTTCTTCATAAAGCCTTTTTACATCATCTGTAAGCAAGCTTGTATTGTAACAGTATGCACCGTAATAGGCAATAAAGGAATCAAGCTGCTGGCTGTTGTACGCATCTGTAAGCATTGGATAAATATCATTTTCCCACTGCAATTTCAAGCTGTCCCACTTATCCGCAGTAAAGTTCTCCGGCTTTGCCTGATTTATAAAGAACTGGCTGCCGTTTGTATCCCTGCCGCTGTTTGCCATTGAAACAGAACCTCTGATATTAAAGAGCTTGTTTGAAAACTCATCCTCAAAGCTTTCTCCGTTTACACTTTCACCACCCATACCTGTTGCTGTGGGGTCACCGCCCTGAATCATAAAGTCGTTGATTACTCTGTGGAAAACCACACCGTCATAATATCCGTCCTTAGCGTGTGTCAAAAAGTTTTCCACTGCTTTCGGAGCAGCTTCAGGGAAAAATCTCATCGTTATATCACCCATTGATGTGTGCATAACTGCAATTTCCTCTCCCTCATCAGGTGACTCAAGCTGATATCCGACTTCATGCTCCTTATCGTCATAGATATTGGCCTCAATTCCTAATTTGGACAAGTCCACCAATTCAGACGAGACACCGGAGGTCTGTGTTGTATCTGTTGCTGCTGAGCTTGTATCAGCTCCCGATGAAGTCTCTTCATCGGAACAACCGGCCAAAGCCGAGCAAAATACCATTGAAACTGCAAGGAGCAGTGCCGCATATTTTTTCTTCATAACAAATTCCTTTCTTTTCCGATAATAAATTTTCAAAATGCTAAGGCAGAAACCCAAACGAACCTTAAACAGCTATGTCGTTTTATCCACAGACATCTACCTTAAACAACACTCCTATTGTATAG
>CAMWIZ010000270.1 GCA_947174455.1 uncultured Clostridia bacterium
TTTAGTTATAAAATGTAATAGTAAAGGAGATAACAATTCATGAGGTACGGTTCAATTTATCTTGTTGTAAAAGATTTTGAAAAATCGTTAGATTTTTATGAAAAAGTATTGGATATGAAGGTAAGTGCTGTAAACGGCACACGCTTTGCAATGTTTAATAATGACGGATTGAACATATGCCTTATGAACGGCTATTATGATATTAATAATCGAGATAAGGTTATTAATAAGGGTGAGCGTTATCCCGATTATGATAATGTAAATCTAATCGCCGAAAGCGACAATAGCAGAAAAGTTTTTATCAATCTTGGTGTGCCAAATTTGAGAGAGGAATACGAGAGAATAAAAGAATTGAATATCGCAGCGGATCTGACGCCAATAAGATATATTGAGGTATTCTCTCCGTATTGGTATTTTACCTTTAAAGACCCTGACGGTAATCCGATTGAGATAACAGGCGGTTACAGTGAACCATAAAATCCTGATGAAAAAAGGAGAAAAATAAATGTACAAAAGTGATATAGAAATTGCACAGTCGGTGCAAATGAAAAATATTACCGAAATTGCACAGACGGCAGGCATTGAGCCGAAGTATCTGGAGCAGTACGGTAACTATAAGGCAAAGATTGATTTGTCATTGATGAAAGAGAGTGACAGGGCGGACGGCAAGCTCGTTCTTGTTACCGCTATCACTCCGACACCGGCAGGAGAGGGAAAGACCACCACTACAATAGGTCTTGCCGACGGTCTGAGAAAAATCGGCAAAAATTCTGTTGTGGCAATGCGTGAACCGTCACTCGGCCCTGTATTTGGCATAAAGGGCGGTGCGGCAGGCGGCGGATATGCACAGGTTGTGCCAATGGAGGATATTAACCTGCATTTTACAGGTGACTTCCATGCAATCGGTGCAGCAAATAATCTTCTTGCCGCTATGCTCGACAATCATATTTATCAGGGTAACACACTTAACATAGACCCACGTAAAATCACGTGGAAACGCTGTGTTGACATGAACGACAGACAGCTTCGCAGTGTGGTTGACGGTTTGGGAAGTAAGGTGAACGGTGTTCCGAGAGAGGACGGTTATGACATAACTGTTGCGTCTGAAATTATGGCTGTACTTTGCCTTGCTACGTCAATCACTGACTTAAAGGAAAGATTGTCAAGACTTATTGTAGGCTACACATACGACGATAAGCCTGTGACGGCAGGTCAGCTTAAAGCCGCAGGTGCCATGGCTGCACTCCTTAAAGATGCCGTAAAGCCAAACCTTGTACAGACCTTGGAGGGTACTCCTGCCCTTGTACACGGCGGTCCGTTTGCAAATATTGCACATGGCTGTAACTCTGTAACGGCAACTAAAATGGCTATGAAGCTCGGTGACTATGCCATAACTGAGGCAGGCTTTGGTGCAGACCTCGGTGCGGAAAAGTTCCTTGATATTAAATGTCGTTATGCGAATCTCAAGCCGTCTGCTGTTGTTATTGTTGCAACGGTAAGGGCATTGAAGATGCACGGAGGTGTACAGAAATCGGATCTTGCAGCCGAGAATGTAGAAGCACTGGAGAAAGGTATCCCAAACCTGCTCCGTCATGTTTCTGCAGTTAAGGATGTGTATAAGCTTCCGTCAGTAGTAGCTGTAAATCGTTTCCCGACTGATACAGATGCAGAGATAGAACTAATTATCGAGAAGTGCAAGGCTCTCGGTGTAAATGTTGTATTGTCTACAGTTTGGGCAGACGGCGGTAACGGCGGTGTAGAGCTTGCTAAAGAGGTTGTAAAGCTTTGTGAGCAGGAGAACAGCTTCACATACTGTTATGAGCTTGATGCTTCAATCGAAGATAAAATAGACTCCATAGTCAAGAAGGTTTACGGGGGCAACGGAGTTGTTTTTGAGGCAAATGCACAGAAGCAGCTTGCACAAATTAAGGCACTTGGATTTGATAATTTGCCCGTATGTATGGCAAAAACGCAGTACAGTTTTTCTGATGATGCTACAAGGCTTGGAGCACCTGAGGACTTTACGGTGACGGTAAGAAATCTGAAAATTGCAGCAGGTGCAGGATTTATTGTCGCACTTACAGGCACTATTATGACCATGCCCGGACTGCCAAAGTCACCTGCCGCAGAGAGAATAGACGTTGACGAAAATGGTGTAATAAGCGGTCTTTTTTAAGGAACCGCCGGCTTTTTTGTACACAAATATACCATATATTGTATAAAGGTCCATATATGGTTGCTCTGTCCTCTCTAAACTATTCATATAGGATCTGTTTAAGGAGAGCGGCGTATGAATACAAGATAGCGGTTGCTAACCGCTTGCTTGAACTGTGCGAGCAGAAGAATTTATCTGTTAATGACCTCGCAAGAATATCATTTGACACTTTCATCTTGAAAGTGTCGACTATTCTAAAATACAATATATAACATAAGACCTACCGAGATTGAACGGTAGGTCTTTATTACTTCTTTATATAGGATGTGCCAAGCGGCAAAGTTTTTTGTTATATTTGTAAATATTAGCAATCAGATATGCATAAGGTTAAAAATTTCTTCAATATCTTCAGCATCAATCTTTGGCGGCTTGCCGTATGCTTCCTTTAGCTGAACATGATAC
>CAMWIZ010000271.1 GCA_947174455.1 uncultured Clostridia bacterium
CTTTTTAAATTCCCTGTGCATCTATCACTAAAATTTAACTTTTATATTGTAAATTTAGGGCAATAGCTCTTAATTTACAAATGCGTACTATAGTGTCTGTTGTCTATTTAGGTATAATATAAAATCAATATACATTACACATCAATGCCGGCATTTTCGTGTTTATTTTACCGCAATCGACTTTTTACGCCGGCATCAATATATTTATTGGTCCCGCAAGCAAAATACTAACCAAAAATGCTGTAAATAGTTTAATATTCTTGAATATTTTGCCAAAAATTCAAGAATATAATATTTGTTCATAATTTAGTAATATATTAGTGTTATAATTCAATCAAACGAGTTACTAAGCGTTCTACTAATTTTCATATACCTTCCAAACTGGGCAGAAGTGGTATCACTTCTGCCCGTCCCCTTTATATAACGAAATTCGGGTGAACATAGATGAAAAAAATAGGTTTATACATTCACATTCCTTTCTGCAACGGCAAATGTCCCTACTGTGACTTCTACTCTTTGAGCTTCAATAACGATAAAATCGATGAATACACTGAACATCTTGCAAAGAAAATCATAACGTATAAGGACTCGTCTTTACTCGCAGATACAATATACTTTGGCGGAGGTACTCCCAGTTTGCTTGGCACAGAAAGATTGATTTACATTCTTGACAGTGTGTATAGCTCTTTTGGTAAAAATTCTATTGAAACAACGATTGAAGTTAATCCCGAATCATCAGGCAGCTTAGATTTTCAGAAACTGTATTATCACGGGATAAATAGGGTATCGGTAGGTCTGCAAAGTGCCAATGACAATGAACTGAAATTGCTTGGCAGAAAGCATACGGCAGACGATGTAAAAGATACGGTTAAGAATATAAAAAAGGGCGGTATAAATAACATTTCTCTCGACCTTATGCTGGGGATTAGCGGTCAAACCATGGATAGTTTGGACAAGAGCATAGACTTTTGCAGGTCAATAGATGCAGAGCATATATCCGCCTATATACTAAAAATTGAAGAAAATACCGTGTACTACAGAAAGCAAAACCAGCTTATACTGCCGAACGATGATGATGTGTGCGATTTTTACGAGCATACTGTTAACAAACTGAGCGAATACGGATATCACCAATATGAAATTTCTAACTTTGCAAAAAAAGGTAAAGAAAGCAAACACAACATGAAGTACTGGAAATGTGAAGAATATTTAGGACTTGGACCCTCAGCACATTCATTTTTAAACGGTAAAAGATTTTACTATAACAGGAAAACGGCTGATTTTTACAATGACTTAACAGTCGATGACGGTGTTGGCGGAGGTGAGGAGGAATATATTGCGATGGCACTTCGCCTTTGTGACGGAATAAATTAACTCGAATTTAAAATATACTTAGGATATAATTATCCCGAAAAATATATTAAAAATGCAAATAAACTTTTAAAAACAAATTTATTAACAGTTGATGACCAGGGCATCAGGTTAAACGCAAAGGGTTTTTTGTGTTCCAACTCTGTAATTGTAAATATAATTTCATAATAAAAGCAATACCACCAATCACGGTAAATGATTGGTGGTATTATTTTGCAATAGTTTAATTAACCTTACTAAACATTACTCCATTTAAATAAAGTCCGTTATCGTCAATGGAATACATATACGAGTCACTTAACTCAGAATTTCCATAATACTTAACGAGTATGGTATTGGCATCTTTCATAACCGTATAAACAAAATCAACAGCCAAACCGTCCTCAGCCTCAAAATGCATGGTTCCGTCATTGTTAAATTCATACGTCATGCCTCTCTCACTGTTGTTCCATGTTCCCACAAGGTTATCGTCGAGCTGCATATTGTCAAATTTATTAAGCATAATCTCACCTTCTCCGGGAACAAGCTCAAACGACTCACCTTCATCGTTGGTAAGTACAATTTTCTTACCTGTCAGCAAATTGCCTTTAAATTCATAGTAATAGGAATCATAGTATGAAGGAGTTCCATCGTAGTAAACGTAAAGAACCAGTACAGGCGTACCGTCATCGTCGTTGGCGGTCATATAGAAGCCCGGAAGAGTAAGTGTACCCGTAGTAATGGAAAAAGCGTCGTTCGATCCAAAATTGAATGCAATCTTGGTTGTATACTCATTTACAGTTGTCTCCACCTGATCGATTGTTTCCGCTGTATCGGAAGAAATGTATGCGATATCCTGTGTTTCCTCCAACTCAAACGTATTCATATAGTGCCATGTTCCCGAAAAAGAGTTATCAAAAAAGATTACCCACGACAGAAGTACAAAGAACAGAAGCAACACTATAGGAAAAGCAACCGCTAAGGGTCTGTTACGGACTATTTTCCTTTTCCGTGGTTTTATCTGCTCTTCATTCATCTGTTCCACATTACCCTCGGCTATGCTCTTCTCTGCGGCATTAACTGACGTTAACCCGTCAGTCGCTGACTCGGAAGTATTACCTGCCGCTGAGTCCTTTTCCTTTGCTTCGGAACTAAGCTCTCCATCGGGATTTTCGTTAATATCAATTTCTTTTGACAAGTCAAATACCTCCGTTCATATGTTTAAGATAACATTGATTAAATTCGCTGCTATCTCAATATAATGA
>CAMWIZ010000272.1 GCA_947174455.1 uncultured Clostridia bacterium
TAATAATATTTTAGGAGTTGGATTATTATGAAAAAGGACAAAAAATTTATTATCGGATTAATACTAACTATTATTGGAGTGATAGGATTTTCAGGATTACCTTCAAGTGATGGTAGATTAGGACTGTTTATGGGAAGCCTTATTTTTGTTTTACCTGGAGTTGTTCTCCTGTATCTAGCACGCAAAGCTCAATATCCCGAAGCTACTAAAAATATGTATGAAAAAACAGTCACTAAAAAGCCTTTAACAAAAGAGTGATGGACTTGGCTTTTGTTTGGTTGCTTTGTTTTTGGTCTTTTTTGCAATTTTTATGATGCCGACAAAACCCCTCAGAGCAGTGATTCCGAAATAGATTCAACAATCGATACAATAGTTAGCACTGTCGAAAAGGTAGAAACGGTTAGCGAGCCACAAATTATCGACTTATATAGCAGTGATAGTGATATGGACTGCAAAGAGTATTCAATAATAGTAGAGAATAGATTTGGTACATACAACACTTACCATTCTGATAAATATTGTTCAAAACTTACAGGAATCGAAAGTGTGTACAAAACATACTATACTTTCAGGACATCAAGTATTTCTGCAATGGAGGATTATTTTAGTTCACACGATTGGCACGGATGCTATAACTGTGTAGATTGGGACGAAGAAAAAGAAGCTGAAGAACAAGCTATATTGGCAAGAGAACGTGAATTACGAACAGAACAAGTTAATCTATGTTCCGACTCCGATACAGATGGAGAAAGCTTTTCGGTTGTTTTATATAACGGTGTATATCATTTAAAAGAAAACTGCAACAAAATGATATTTTCTGCTGAAAAAGATAAATTTTATTATTTAATTACTGCTAATAATGTTAATGATATAGATGAATATTTTTCATCCAATAATTTTAAACACTGTACTGAATGTGTAAAATTAGAGAAAGAAACTGACACTACAACAGAGGAAGTATCCTCAACAGTATCTGTCACCCCCACTACTCAGGAATACGTATTCACGGTTAACAATGCGACTTATTACTTTCATAGCAAAAGTTGCGGTCCTTCAAAACAAATAGCAGATGAAAATAGAGAAATTTTAACAATCGAAGCATATACACTTCAAGATGCCATTAACAAAATGATCAATCAAGGTTATACATATTGCGGTCAATGTGCAAGATAAAAAACCGCCCTCCCCTACGCCAATAGGAAAGGACGGCAACCACACAACGGGTGCGTGGCAAGAAATTTATACAAATACAGTATATCACACCCTTGTAAAAATTGCAACCGCTTTTTACAAGGGATTTTTGCACTCTTTTTTAAAAATTTCTCAACCCAAATTTGGGTTCAATGAAAGAACGGAGGTACAATTTATGCCGATTTACAAAATGACAGACAATAATGGCAAGCTCATAAAAAAGGACGGCAAGCAAAAATACAGAGTCCGCATAAACTATGTTGACAACTTAGGAAAAGCTAAACAGATAGACCGTGTAGCGTACGGATCCGATGAAGCCAAGCAACTTGAAAGGGAGCTTAACCACTCCGTCAAGCAAGAGGCTCCGGCAGCGAAAATGACAGTCAATCAACTGTTTGATGAATACATAAAAGCTAATCAGTACGAAGTAAGAGAAAGCACCTTAGATAAAAACAAGACCGTACTTTCTTATCACGTTCTTCCCTATCTCGGTGCAGTAAAGATAGACAAACTGACTGTTCCGGTTCTGCAAGACTGGAAGCAAAGAATAGAGGCAAGCGGTCTTGCTATACGAATGCGTAAGAATATTTATGGGGAATTTCGGGCATTGCTGAATTACGGCGTTAAAATGGAGTATTTGCCGAAAAATCCGCTGCTAAAGGTTGGCAATTTCAAAGCACCATTGGAACTGAAAAAAGAAATGGACTTTTATACACCCAAAGAATTTAGGAAATTCATCATGGCTGCTCGTGAACACGCTGAAAAGTCCACAACAGATATCTCCGGTTGGCACTATTATGTGTTTTTCTGCATTGCCTTTTACACAGGTCTTAGAAAAGGCGAAATATACGCTCTACAGTGGTCAGATATTCAGGACGGATATTTAAGTGTATCAAAGAGTCTTACACAAAAATTAAAGGGCGGTGATAAAATAACACCGCCAAAAAATAAAAGTTCTATACGTACTATTCAAATACCGCTGCCACTTGAAAAAATTTTGCAAGAACACAAGGAACGTTGCAAAACAATAGACGGATTTTCGGAAGATTTATATATCTGCGGAGGTGTTCGTCCTATCCGTGGCACATCTCTTGAAAATATGAATATCAAATTTGCCGCAGCGGCAGGAATTAAAAAAATCCGAATACACGACTTTAGGCACTCTCATGCAAGCCTGCTTGCAAACGAAGGCATCAACATACAAGAGATAGCAAAACGGCTTGGACATTCGGATATAAGTATTACAATGGGTACTTATTCGCACCTGTACCCCAAAGAAGGAGAGCGTGCAATGAATGTGTTGAATAATATAGAAATAAATGATAGCAGCACAAACAACACAAAAAATCGTGTAAAAAACGTGTAAGCAAAAATCAGGACCACCCGCTCAGCGGGTGGTCTGCTCTGCCCCTATAAGGGGCTG
>CAMWIZ010000273.1 GCA_947174455.1 uncultured Clostridia bacterium
GAGGAAAGGTGATTACTAATGAAAAAAATAGGAATATTAACAAGCGGCGGAGATTGCCAAGGCTTGAATGCAAGTATTAGAGGTGTGGCGAAAACACTTTTTAATTATTACGGCGATGATGTAAGCATTGTAGGAATAACAGATGGCTACAGGGGTCTGATTTACGGTGAATACAAGGAACTGAAGAAAGAGGATTTGTCCGGTATTCTTACAATGGGCGGTACTATTCTCGGCACGTCACGTCAGCCGTTTAAACTTATGAGGGTTGTGGACGAAAATTCTGTTGATAAGGTCGAGGCCATGAAAGGCAATTACAGGAAACTTGGTCTTGATTGCTTAGTTGTTCTCGGCGGAAACGGTACCCAAAAAACAGCAAATCTCCTGTCGCAGGAGGGACTTAATGTTGTGTCTTTGCCGAAGACAATAGACAATGACCTTTGGGGTACAGACATGACATTTGGTTTTCAGTCGGCGGTTGACATTGCAACAAATGTCATAGACTGTATTCATACCACCGCAACGTCACACGGCAGAGTCTTTATTGTGGAGGTTATGGGGCATAAGGTTGGTTGGCTTACACTGTATGCAGGAATTGCAGGCGGTGCAGATGTTATTCTTATTCCTGAAATACCTTATGATATAAACTCCGTAATAGAAACGGTGAAAAACAGAACAAAGCAGGGCAAAAACTTTTCCATTTTAGCAGTTGCTGAGGGTGCTGTATCCAAGGAGATAGCACAGCTTCCAAAAAAGAAGAAAAAGCAAGCCATGGCCGATCTTGCCTATCCGTCAATTTCCTATAAAATAGCGGCGGAAATTCAAGAGGCAACCGGACAGGAAACAAGAGTTACCGTACCGGGACATTTTCAGCGGGGCGGCAGTCCGGATGCATTCGACCGTCTTATTTGTACTCGCTTCGGTGTTGCGGCTGCACAGCTTATCATAAATAAGGATTATGGTAAAATGGTTGCATTAAAGGGTGACGAGATTGTTGCTGTTCCGCTGTCTGAGATTGCAGGTAAGTTAAAGCAGGTTCCGATTGACTGTTCGGTAGTAAATGCAGCTAAGGCATTGGGAATAAGTTTCGGTGATTGAAATTTTTGATAGTTATATAGTTTTTTAATATACAAATCTATAAATACTGTAATTTGGTATCGGACGGCACAACACCGTCCGATACTCATAGAGGCAAATGATTTCAACCGTATATAGGTGAAAGGGAGTGATTTGATGAAAATAACTTTTTTGGGTGCGGCTCATGAAGTAACCGGTTCGTGCTGCTTGCTGGAGGCGGGAAACACTAAGTTTCTTGTTGACTGCGGAATGGAGCAAGGACCTGATGTGTATGAAAATTGTGATATTCCTGTAATTCCTGCGGAAATTGATTTTGTACTCTTAACTCATGCACATATTGATCACTCAGGTAAGCTTCCGTTCCTTGCTGCAAACGGATTTGACGGTAGAATTTATGCTACAATGGCAACAACACGTTTGTGTGGAATAATGCTTGTGGATTCGGCACATATTCAGGAAATGGAAGCAGAGTGGAAGAACAGAAAATCTAAGCGTTCCGGCGGTGTGCATTATGAGCCTATGTATACAGTAGACGATGCAGAACGAGCTGTTTCGCTTTTTAGTCCGTGTCCCTACAATGAAAGGGTAAAAATAACCGATTCTATTTCAATACGTTTTATAGACGCAGGACATCTGCTTGGCTCCTCATCTATTGAGGTAACCGTTCGAGAAAAGGGGGAGGAAAAGGTAATACTTTTCTCAGGTGACATAGGCAATATTGACCGCCCTCTTATCAGGAATCCGCAAAAGCCTGTTTTTGCGGATTATGTAATAATTGAGTCAACATACGGCAATCGTTTGCACGGTGAAAGGCAGGACTATGTAAGTCAGTTGTCAAGCGTTATTCAAAGGACCTTTGACAGGGGCGGCAACGTTGTAATTCCGTCCTTTGCTGTGGGCAGAACACAGGAGATGCTCTATCTTATAAGAGAAATTAAGGAAAGAGGGCTTGTAAAAAATCATGGGAATTTCCCTGTATGGGTGGACAGTCCTTTAGCGGTTGAGGCAACGGAAATTTATAATAAGGATATGTACGACTATTGTGACGAGGATACTTTGGAACTTTTGAAAAACGGAATAGACCCAATAAAGTTCCCTAATTTGAATCTTTCTGTTACAAGTGATGACTCCATTAGAATTAACAGTGACTCAACACCAAAGGTTATACTTTCTGCAAGCGGAATGTGTGAAGCAGGCAGGATACGTCATCACCTCAAGCATAATTTATGGCGAGAGGACAGCACGGTTTTGTTTGTTGGGTATCAGGCCGAGGGAACGCTGGGCAGAATTTTAACAGACGGAGCAAAAACTGTGAAGCTTTTCGGTGAGCAAATATCTGTAAATGCAGCGATAGAAACGATGGACGGAATAAGCGGACACGCAGATATGCAGATGCTGCTTGATTGGCTTGGTAACTTACAGAACAGACCGGAGATGGTTTTTGTAAATCACGGCAATGATGCAGTATGCGATGAGTTTGCAGAAACGGTGGTTAAGCACCTTACTTTCCCAGCTTCAGCACCGTACAGCGG
>CAMWIZ010000274.1 GCA_947174455.1 uncultured Clostridia bacterium
ATAAAAGTCAAGCTTAGTTATCTCACTTCTTACAACAGTATTTTCCTCTCCGATAACCTCCGCACCGGAGGAAATCACTGCCTTGATTATTATTTCATCCGTCATTCCCTCAACACCAAGCAAGCCCTGTTTTGATGGCTGAGCCTTCCGGCTCTCTTTCCCCTTGATATCCGGAACATAAGCATTTTTTATCAGTCCGCTGTCTGTAACTATTCCCTTTAAAAAGTTCCTTATCACAAACCCTGCTCCGTCACTGTCGGTCAGCACTACAATACCTCTCGCCCTTGCAAGGGTTCGTATAACGTGCTTCCTTTCACCATCCTTGAAAACACGGAATCCACCCGTTTCTATAATTGCAGTATCAAAAAGAGACGCCAAACGAATTTTGTCATACCGCCCCTCAACAATAATAGCTTCCTTAATCTTAATCATTTAACCACGCCTGTCCTCATTTGCAATAACCAAAAGCTTTACTATAAGCAGCTCCAGCAAAACCCTGCTGTCTGTTCGGGTGCTCTTCATCAGCATATCGGTTTCGGCAATAACATCAATACTCTTCCTCAAAACAGCAGTAGACACCCTTTTGCCGCTGCCCTCCGCCACCTTTAGGCGGTAGTCCGATTTATAGCCAAATGCCGAGGCAATATCGCTTTTGCCTCCTCCGCCCTTGACAGCAACTCTCACCCTGTACATATCGACATAAGCCAGCGACAGCACCGCCAAAATTCCGATAGGCTCTTCACGCTGATAAATCAACTGATTCAATATTTTAAATGCCTCTGTACTTCTGTGGTTTATGACCGCTTTAGATAAATCAAATACACTCGACTCAAGATTTTTTGAAACAAGTACGTTAATGCTTTCCTCAGTGATTTCTCCACCGCTGCCTACATACGCACAAAGTTTTTCGAGTTCGTTCTTAAGTGTATTTAAATCATTTCCGCTGTACTCAATTATCAGTGACGCAAGCCTTTGGGGTAAAACCACATTACGCTTGCCAGCCCATGACACAAGCTTTTTTTCAAGTGCCGAGCCTGTAAGCTTGTTAAGCTCCAGAACAGTACCCTTTTTCTTGAAAATTTCCCTCAGCTTCTTATCCTTTCCCACAGGCTTACTGTCATCCTTTGTAGGATAAGCAAGAATCAGAATAGTATCACCCGAAACGGAATTTGTAAGTTCCAAAAGCCTTTCTCCGTCATCAGTTGAAAAATCCGCAAAATCCAAATCTTTTATAAGCACCACATTATTTTCGCTGACAAACGGAACAATCTGTAAAGCCACTGCCAGCTCCTCCACATTGAATGCATCGGTGAACGAGTGAAAATTAAAGTCGGACGGCTCTTTGCCTGCCGTTTTCTCCACCAATTTTGACATATAATGAGACACAAGGAGTTTTTCCGTTCCGCATATACAATACAGTCGGTCAAAGACTCCGCTGTTAATATCTTTCTTAAATTGTGTTTCGGTAGTAACAGGCACTTTTACACCTCCGCTCTCTTCTTTCTACTCTTATCTTTCCATAGATATTCCGCTTTTACTTAGCGTAAGAACCAAATCGCCCAATCCGCCCGTCACTGTAACAGCCGCATCCAAATGCCCTGCCTCTTCTGCCTGCTCAGTGCATAATTCAGTACTGTTTGAAATAATGATTACCTCACTGTTCAGCAGCTCAAAACCAAACGGCAATTCATTTGCTACAACAATATTTGCATAAAACATATCATCTGGCAACTTTTCTGCATTGCCGTTCGACGGGCAAATAAGCACTGTATTTCCGTAAGCCGTAACATATTGCCATGACACTCCGTCAACCGTTACAATTCTTATATTCGTATCATCGGCAACATTGAGCGTATAATCTTCGCTAATCTGAACAACCTCCGCTCCTCTATACTGTTGATAACAATAATCGTACTCTGCCTTTTCTTTATCATACACTAAGATGCTGTTCACGTCAAACCTGTCTGCTACAATTGTGCAGTAACAGTATGGCTCACCACTTGGTTCGGTATCAATAACACAGTCAATCCCAAATTGTGAAATTACACTGCTAATGTGCGAATATTCATACTTTTCTCCGTAAGAATTTATCAATACGCTTTTATCGCCATTCTGCAAAACCACCGTCAGACCATCACCTACATCAAGCACCGACAGCACAGCTTCATTGTCGCTTATTATAAAATCCGCACAAAACATGAGGTAAAACAGAATAATCACAGCAAAAACTGCAATACGGCGATAAATTTTCTTCCTATCAAACAAACGGACAGCAACGGCAACTGCAACACAAACAACAAGCCATACACGGGTATACGACCCTTTTGTACTGATGCCCGAAAAGGGCAGATTATAAAATACTTCTGTCAAAATTAGAATATACCTGCCGACAATTCCGCAAATCGAAATAAGCGGATATCCAAGAAAATTTACACCGACCGAAAACAAAATAACCGCAAGTCCTCCGCAAATTATTATAACCCCCGTAAACGGCACAACCAGTAAGTTTACAAGCAAGGTATAAGGAGATACTGTTCCTGTTACAAAAATTAAAAACGGCAGAGAACCAACCATAGCCGCAGACGACACAGAAAGGACGGATAC
>CAMWIZ010000275.1 GCA_947174455.1 uncultured Clostridia bacterium
TATGACGTATACAGAGATTCATGAGCGTCTCTTGGGCTCGTAGATGTTTATAATAGACAGATATATTACTCAGGTGCAATAGTTTTACTCCTCCACTTGAACTTCGCTAATATTCTCTATTCTTACAAGTTTTATAACATCAGTCTTATTTTTTCTTGCAATACCAATCTTGACCCACTCATCATCGACACACAAAATCTTAGCCTTTTGCCCTAAGGTATTTTCAAATGTAATAAGACAATCCATTCCAACAAACTCCTGTAAAAGCTTAGACATTTTATCTCTCTCCTTATTTTCCCTCTTTAATTTTTGCACTTTTTTCTCAAGCCTTCTTACTCTGGCAGGGTATGAGGCATATACCATCATAAAAATAAAAGCCAAAAAGCCAAAATATCCTAAATACTCCATTTATTTTGAAAACTCCTTTTGCATAATTACAGGTCACGTTTTTTGTAGCAATATATTGATGCTGCGAATGTCACAAAAAACAAAATCAATCCAAAAAACGCTGCTGTACATGATGTTATGCCGTCAATATTAGGCAATGCAGACAAAGCAAAATGGTCGTCAGGAGAAAAAAAGCCTACATATCCGCCCGCTGCACCACAAAAAAACAGATACACAACGTATGTTGCCTGATAACCAAACAGGAATGAAACAAAAATAACAGTTCCTACCAAACCGCAGGCCACAATGCACGCAGGTATAAGCTCTGCTACCGCTAACAAGGTAACCGATTTATCATTTATTATCAGTCCGATAATTCTAAAAACAATCTGAATAATAATAAATGACAAAGAAAATGTAAGCGTGCTTAAATATCTGTGTGCAACTATTGCAGTACGACTTACAGGCAGACAATTTACGTAATTACTCCACCGTGTTTTTTTATCTTCTATAATATCTACAATACTACATACACATACAAAGTAACTTGAGATCAATCCCAACATGAAGTGGTAATTGCCGGTGAACATACATGCACTAACTAAAATAGAAAAAATCATCAAAACAATTTTAGACCATATCTGAAACAATGATTTACGCACAAGCCCCCTCATTATATCCCCTCCTTCAGCATATACACAAATAAATCCTCAAGAGTAACAGTACTGCTGTCAAAGCCTGACCGTAATGCAGAACGTTCAACAACAGCCTGTACTCCGTAAGGTGATATTTTCTTACCTATAACAGCCTCGGCAGGTATTGTTTGCATTTCAACTTCGCTGCATTTAATTAAACAGTATTTGTCAAGAAGCAAATCCTTTTCTTCACACAGCAGTAATTTACCCTTGTGCATGATAGCTATGTAGTCGCTAAGCCTTTCAAGGTCACTGACAATGTGCGAGGAAAATAAAACAGAATGATTTTCATCTCTTGTAAAATCATAAATAATGTCCAAAAAATCATCTCTGACAATGGGGTCAAGTCCGCTTGTTGCCTCATCAAGTATCAACAGCTCTGCATTATGCGACAAAGCAATGGCAATGCCTAACTTTTTCTTCATTCCCAACGAATAATCCTTAAACCGTGTTTTATCGGGAATTTTAAAACGCTCAACAAAGCTGTCGAACATTTCATTGTCCCACTCGTTAAAAATTTTTGACATTATATCCCTGATGTGTTTGACCTTAAAACCATCCGGCAAACCGATATCATCGGGTACAACCCCTATTTTTTGACGAATTTCGGAAAATTTTCTTACTCTGTTCTCGCCCAGCAATGAAACAAAGCCGCTATCCACAAAAACATTACCGAGAATAATGTTCAGCAAAGTAGTTTTACCTGCACCATTTTCACCCAATAAACCCATTACGCACCCTTTTGGAAGCTTGAGAGTTATATCGTCAAGAGTAAAGCTTTTATATGCCTTGCTGACATTATTCAGGCTTATTGCATCCATATCAAATTTCCCTCCCAAAAATATCAAGCATATCCTTTAAGTCAGCAATGCTTAAACTGCAAGATTTTGAAAGCTTTATAACCTCGTTAAGATGTTCCTCTATAACACGCAGATTATTTTCTCTAAGCAGTTCAACGTTTTTGGGGGCAATAAAGCACCCTTTCCCTGCAACCATATAGATAAAGCCCTCCTTTTCAAGCTCGTCATAGGCACGCTTTGTGGTAATAACACTGATATGCAAATCCTTTGCAAGACTTCGTATTGACGGCAACGGCTCGTCCTCACAAACTGCTCCGCTGATAATTTGTTCCTTAATTTGGGCATAAATTTGTTCGTAAATTGGCACACCACTTTTATTATCTATAAAAACAAGCAAAAACGCATCTCCTTTCACAGTAACGCAAACTGTATATAAACAGTATATACAGTATCATCGGATTTGTCAAGTAATTTCAATAATTTACTTATAAGGTTTTATTCCCTATTCGCAATTTCTAATAATCACAGTATCTAAGGAGCCACTGAATAAATACCACCATACGGCATGGCACTCACCTTGCTTGCGGCTTTTAATTAACTTAAACTCAAATCCCTTGAAATACGTCAGTATTCCTTGCGGTATTTTCGTCCAATTTGCCTGAAAATCCGACTTTGCAATCTAAGACCATATTTAATCAGTGCTTCCATATCATCTATAAC
>CAMWIZ010000276.1 GCA_947174455.1 uncultured Clostridia bacterium
GTGCCAAGCCCTCTGGCGGTATTTATTCAGGGGTTCCTTAATTATATTTGTTGAGATAACTTACAGAAAAACGGGCAGCGACTGTTTACCGCTGCCCGTTTTAATTTATCGTCTTACTTATTGAAAGTAAAGAATTACTTAATAACTCTTACTCTGATTACGCCCTCAATAGCCTTAATCTGCTCAATGCACTCTACATCACTTGATGTATCAAGTACACTGTAAGCATAGTCACCTCTTGACTTGCTTTCCATATTCTCAATATTGGCACCGCAATCAGCAAATTTTGCACAAATCTGGTTAAGAATTGTAGGAACATTGCTGTGAATTACACAGTAACGTGTAGCTGTTGTTCTCGGCATATCAAGGTTAGGAAGATTAACGCTGTTCTTGATAGAACCTGTTTCAAGATAAGATTTAACTTCCTGTGCTGCCATAACTGCACAGTTCTCCTCTGACTCAGGTGTAGAAGCACCGAGGTGAGGAAGTACGATAACACCCTTCTCACCAATGATGTCATCTGTTGCGAAGTCTGTAACATAACCTGCTATCTTACCGTCCTTCAAAGCAGCGATAAGTGCAGCAGAGTCAACAAGTGCATCTCTGGAGAAATTAAGGATACGGACATTACTCTTCATCTTTGCAATGCTATCTTTATTTACAAGGTTCTTAGTGTCGGGAGTAAGCGGTACATGAACTGTTATATAATCACACTGTGTGAATATATCGTCAAGGTTTATAACGTGCTTTACATCACGAGAAAGACCCCACGCACCGTCAACACTGATAAATGGATCGTAACCGAGAACCTCCATACCAAGGGCGGTCGCTGCATTTGCAACCAGAACACCAATAGCACCCAAGCCGATTACACCAAGCTTCTTGCCCATAATCTCAGGGCCTACAAACTGACTCTTGCCCTTTTCTACCATTTTGCCGACTTGATCGCCGTTGCCCTTCAGAGTTTCAGCCCACTTGATGCCGCCGATAACATCTCTTGACGAGATAAGCATACCTGCTATAACAAGCTCTTTAACTGCGTTTGCATTTGCACCGGGTGTGTTGAACACAACAATACCCTGCTGTGAGCATTTGTCAATCGGAATATTGTTTGTACCCGCACCTGCCCTTGCGATTGCAAGCAGACTTTCGGGAAGTTCCATATCGTGCATTGCTGCAGAACGAACAAGAACCGCATCGGGATTTGCCATATCATCGGCAACCGCATAGTTGTCGCCGAGTTTATCAAGACCGATTTTAGCAATCTTGTTTAAGGTTAAAATATTGTACATTTCTATCATCTCCATACCATAATTGCAAAAACTGCAAAGCTGTCACATTACAGTTATATTAAGAGTTCTTTTCCTCGAAGTCTTTCATAAATGCTACAAGCTTCTCAACACCCTCAACAGGCATTGCATTGTATATGGAAGCTCTCATACCGCCTACAGATCTGTGACCCTTAATGTTTACAAAGCCGGCAGCGGAAACCTCTTTAATAAACTTAGCATCAAGCTCGTCATTACCTGTTATGAAAGGTACGTTCATCAGTGAACGATCCTCAGGTACTACAGTACCCTTAAACATCTTGGAATTGTCAAGGAAATCATAAAGAATTTTTGCCTTCTTAACATTGATTTCCTCCATTTTCTCAAGACCGCCGATTTCGTTCTTAATCCACTCAAGAACAAGCTTAGCAATATAAATTGTGTAGCACGGAGGTGTATTGAACATGGAGTCATTATCAGCATGTGTCTGATAATTAAACATCGTAGGAGTAATCTCCTGGGCATTGCCGATGAGATCCTCTCTGATGATTACCACAGTCAAACCGGCAGGAGCCATGTTCTTCTGAGCACCTGCATAGAGAACACCAAACTTAGACACATCTATTGGTTTTGAAAGAATGCATGAAGAAATATCCGCAACAAGCGGAATGTCACCCGTATCTGGAATCTCATTATAGACCGTACCGTAAATAGTGTTGTTCATGCAGATATGCACATAGTCTGCATCTGGGCGGAACATAGACTTATCAAGCTTAGGAATATAAGAAAAAGTCTTATCCTTAGATGAAGCAACTGCAACTACATCACCGTAACGCTCAGCTTCCTTGAAAGCCTTGGTAGCCCACTGACCCGTTAAAACATAGTCAGCCTTTTTATTCTTATTCATAAGGTTAAGCGGAATCATAGCAAACTGTGAAGAAGCACCGCCCTGAAGGAACAAAACCTTGTAGTTGTCAGGAATCTGCATTACCTCTCTGAGTAGCTTTTCTGCATCCTTAATAATTCCGTCAAACACCTTGCTGCGGTGTGACATTTCCATTACAGACTGACCGCTGCCCTCATAGTCAAGCATCTCATCTGCTGCTTTCTTCAAAACTGCCTCAGGCAGCATTGAAGGACCTGCTGAAAAATTATAAACTCTGCCCATTTCTATAAGCCTCCAATATATTATCTTTGATACAGCAAAAGGACATTGAACAAAGCCGATTAAGCCATATTCGTCGTACTAATCCGTGTCTATGCAAATAAACACTATGTCGGTACAATCCTCCGCTGTAGTGAAATTACATAATAT
>CAMWIZ010000277.1 GCA_947174455.1 uncultured Clostridia bacterium
TGTCAATGCAGACTCTTGCCTTCGGCATTGATTCATCGTCTAAGCTAATTTACTCGCGGCCGTTCCCGATTATGGTGTTGTATACGTCTACCAACGTTGTTGTCTTCATATTAGGGCAGATAAGATTTTTTGATAAAGGATAGAAGTGCTTGTCGGGACAGTTATACGCAAGGTGTGTTGCTATGCTGATTTCTGTGCCGATAATAAACTCTTTCTTGTCAGAAGAAGCCGCATAGTCCATAATTGCAGAGGTAGAGCCTATAAAGTCTGCTTGCTCGCAGACCGACGGTATACATTCGGGGTGTACAAGAAGTTCAGCATCGGGGTGCAGAGCCTTCGCCTGAGCAGCTTCTTTGGCTGTTACCCTTGCGTGGATAGGACAGCCGCCCTGTAATAGTTTAATATTTTTTTCGGGAATTTGCTGTGCAACGTAGCTGCCAAGGTTGCAGTCGGGAATAAAAAGAATATTGTCACTCTCAAGCTTGCGTACAATTTTTACGGCAGAAGATGAAGTAACACAGACATCGCAGATAGTCTTTAAATCAGTTGTGGTGTTTATATATGCAACAACCGTGTAGTCGGGGTATTGTTTTTTTACCTCAGCTATTGTTTCCTTGTCAAATTGTTCTGCCATTGGACAGCCTGCAATAGGGTTTGAGAGGTAAACTGTTTTTTGTGGTGAAAGAAGCTTTACTGTTTCTGCCATAAAACGTACACCGCACATTATAATGGTGCTTTGCGGTGCAGTTTTTGCTTTTAAGCTAAGCTGAAAGGAATCGCCTGTAAAGTCTGCTATCTCAGTAATTTCCCTTGTCTGATAGCTGTGAGCAAGTATGCAGATATCTTTTTCTTTCTTTAATCTTAAAATTTCCTGTTGAAGTTCAGGTATGTTCATGTAAAAGTACACTCCTTTGATAAGACATCATCTTAGGAAATGCCGAAGAAATATGATTATACGGTACTTCCCTAATTATAGCTTTGCTTTTAATTATACCATTTTCGGCATAATTCTACAACTATAATTTCAAAGTAAAGGGAGTAATTTTGCAGGGCAGCTATTCATAAAGTAAAGGGCAGAAGTTTTACAGTTAAGGAAGCACTGATTAAATGCTGCCGACCGAGGCTCCGCCTTGGAATAGAAAGCTTTTAAAAAAGCTTGACCAAAGCTTAACAAGCTTCATCATACAGTAAGGTAATTAAAGCGATTATTTTAGTTAAAAAAAAGCAAGCACGGCATATTTACCGTACTTGCTTTTGCAGTAATTGTATGTCAGTTATTGCATTGCGTTAGATGTTGTAAAGTCCTGCTGAAACTTCCATAATTATTATTATGTCATTCAGATCCACAACACCCGAACCGTCAACGTCAGCCTTTGCAAGCTGTGTTTCGTCAAGCGTCGAAAGGTACACTAAATAACGCTGAGTAAGTATTGCATCACTTAAACCTACTCTTCCGTCACCGTCTACGTCACCGTCACCAAACTCAATCGGGTTTTCGATGTCGGTGGTTGTTTCATAGTCAGTATCGGTTTCTGTTTCCGAATCAAATTCGCTGTCAGTTTCAGATTCAATCACAGTATCGGTATCGCTTTCTGACTCGGTGTCTGTGTACTCGTCACTGTCAATGTAATAATCTGAGTCGGTGTAGTCCTCCCAACTGTCAGTATCGGTTTCAGTTTCTGTGTCTGTTTCATAACCATAGTACTCATCTGTGTCATCTGCATCAGAAACAAACTCATCGGAGTCAGTGTACTCGTCACTGTCTGTGTAAAGGGGTTCAAATGTATCAGTATCTATTGTTACAGGTGAACCGTCTGTTACATAGCTTGGTGTGGCATATCCGAATATATCACCATATCCGAGTGAATAGGAAACATTGCTTACGCATTCGTTGTAGTTACCCTCAATAGAGTAAACGTTGTATCCGTCCGAACCTGTTACCAAACCTACATGGTAGATATTTCCGTAAGAGGCATAGAAAATCAAATCACCTGCTTGCGGTATGTAGCTTCCGCTGTAATGGAAGTTACCCTGTGAGATGAAGTAGTCTGCACCCGCTGAGCAAAGTGCAAACTTTTGGAAAGTGCTTTGATCCACACCTGCTTGATCAGCACACCACGAAACAAACATCGCACACCAGTCAGAATTGGGCAAACCGTACCAGTCGCCATACTTTGTATAGCCGTCATAGCCCTCGTAATAACCTACCTGTGTTTGTGCCACGCTCACTATATCCTGTGCCTGATTGCCTGAATTGTAGTGAGTATTTTCATATGTAGCATTAACAGAAAGTGTAAGTGCGGAGATTGCCAATGCAAGGATTAACGACATACATACTACTAATTTTAGTACCCTTTTGTTTTTCAATACCATTGGTATCGCCGTCCTCTCCGGGGAATAATCCCCAAATTTATTTGCAATATAATTTTAACATAATTTTGTGCTGCAAGTAAATGTAAATCATGCACAAAAAGGGTTACAGGTTTGTTTTGTTTTAAATTGTGAATTTTGTAGCAGCCCAAAGAAATGCAGTGTTTATGGGAATTTTTGAGTATAGTGGGATAG
>CAMWIZ010000278.1 GCA_947174455.1 uncultured Clostridia bacterium
CGGATACAATCCCCTTTGTAAACTTATGTCTAAGCTTTAGCTTGCCGTTTAAATAATTACTGATTTTTCCCGAAAACAATATAATTGAAAGTGTAGATGAAATTGACCACAAAAGACCTATGTCACCAACTCCAAGCGGATTCAGACAAAGCACCGCAGAGGAAACACCTAATGAATTAAGACCGTCCGATTTACTGCCCGTAGAACGTGCCAAAATCATAATAATTACCATAACGCAAGAACGGGTTACAGAAAATCCAAATCCCGTAAGAGCCGCAAAAGAAAGTACGCCAACTATCTGAATTAGAGCCGACATCCGTTTATTCTTGATGAGTTTTTCGGCAAATACCGCCAAGACACCTGCCGCTATGGACAGATGAAGTCCTGACACCACCAGCATATGAGCCGTACCTAAAACCTTAAATCTATTATAGATTTCATCCGGCAAAGCAGTTTTTTCGCCTGTTATTATTGAAGAACAAACCTTTGCTAAATCAAAACTAAGATATTTTTCAAGGCACCTTGCCGCACACTCTCTTGCAAAACTAAACACACTGTACCACGGCTTTTTCTGACAGTGCTGCACCGTATACCAACCGTCATAATATTGGTTTACGTACGCATTAAGAAAAATCCCCCTTGCACCGCAGTATGACTGATATCCGAAACCAACTGCATAATTTGAGTACACATCTCCGCACACGGTGACATTATCATAACAATCAAGTGGCTTAACAAGATTTGTGTATACTGTGATTTTTAGAGTTACCTTTTCTCCGTCAATTTCATTTGTTTTAACAGTAAAGCTTGTAGTGCCGTTTTCAGAAACCGGCGATGAAACAACCTGCCCTGAAAACTCCAAGGTTTTGTCTGCAAAATTCTCAATAATCGGCTCTGTATAGAAATTCTGAACCGCCCAAAAGGAAAGCAGTGCAGCAAAGGCAGAAAACAAACACAGCGTGAAAGCTCTTAAACCAGTTTGGATTCCTTCTCTCTTATCAGAGGGAATTTTCATCCGATATGGCACCTTTTCTGTGATTAGTGTGCAAACAAACAGCACAAAACACACCACAGCCGCATCTATAGCAAATGTACTGCCAAAACAAACCGCAAAAATTAAAGCTGTCAATGCACTGAATCCGATACAAGCACCAATTCTCATTTATGTATTTCCTTTACCGCACAATATAACCCACAATCTTTTATTAGTTTTTATGTTAAGGGCATTGTCCTTAACACCCACCAAAGACTCTCCCTTTGGGTTAAGCCTTTAAAAGACTTAACCCAAACTTCAAATGGGGATTATTTTATTTTTGGATAACTACCTCTGTTTGCAACATTTGCACTTGTCGTTTTGTTAAGGGCGTTGCTCTTAGCACTCATAAAAGGCTCTGCCTTTTGATTTCGTAACCCCTTGAAAAGACTTGACCTAAACTTCACATGGGAATTTTTTGTACACTTACTTTTTCGGAAAAAGCGGAAGCTTTTCAAGATAAATTATATCTTCCCTATCAGCGGCTTCGCCCTCTGCAAGTACCGCTGCTTTACCAACTATATTTCCGCCTGCTGCTACCACAAGCTCCTCCAATGCACTCAGAGATGCTCCCGTACTTATAACATCATCCACAATAAGCACACGTCTGCCCTTTATTCGCTCCGCCTTATCGCCCGGAATATACAATTTTTGCTCTGAGGCTGTGGTTATAGAACGAACGTCAACGCTTATAGGGTTTTGAACATAAACCTTAACTGACTTTCTTGCAATTACGTAATCCCTACAGCCCTGACGTGCCATTTCATAACAAAGCGGTATTCCCTTCGCCTCGGCGGTTACAACTACATCATGCTCAGGGCATTTTTTTAAAAGTTCTTTTGCACAGTCCTCTGTAATCTCCACATCTCCGAACATAACAAATGCAGCTATATCCAAGGTGTCGCTAACCGCACACAGCGGAAGCTCCCTTTCGTGGCCTGCAATAATCATTTTATAAGAACTCATTTAACTTTCCTCCATTTTATATGCAAGCTAAGCACCAACAAAACTTTGCCTTCTTCAAACAAGCTTCTCTCCCAAATTTGTACCTGCAAGCATATGAAAATGCAGGTGCATTACAGTTTGACCGGCATTTTTACCGCAGTTATTTATGATTCTGTAACCGTCCTTTAAATTGAGCTTTTCTGCAATTTTGCCTGCGGCGAGAAAAACTCTGCCTATAAGTTCCGTATCTTCAGCCGAAATATCGTTTGCACACTCAATATGCTTTTTGGGAATGATAAGCATATGTACAGGGGCTTGCGGGTTAAGATCGTTTATAGCAATAACAAATTCGTCCTCATAAACTCTTGTTGACGGAATATTTCCGTTTATTATTTCACAAAAGACACAATCCATATTTACATCTCCATCAATTTGTATTTGTATTTTTTCATTTCTTTTAAGGAACCTCTGAATAAATACCGCCTGAGGGTTGGGCACTCATCTTGCTTGCGGCTTTTCATCAACTTGAACTCAAATCCCTTGAAATACGTGATCTCCCCCTGTGGGGGAGGTGT
>CAMWIZ010000279.1 GCA_947174455.1 uncultured Clostridia bacterium
CCATAAAATTATATAAATCTTTATTATTCAAGGGTAAAATCCTTTCTAATCATCTGTATTTTTCAGGAAGACTTGTCAGCCGGCGATACTCCTCACAATTAAGTTTTTCACCGAATACTGAAAAATCGTTGTCATTTATCAACTGCTCCTTCTTATTGCGTGGAAGCTGTTTTATTCTGTATTCCAAACGGCACGCCTCTGCCTTTCCGTCACTCTCCCATGCTGCATCAAGCCTTAATGCGGCATGGGTTTTTGTATACTTGGCACAATCCTTATTTTTAGAAAAGTGGTCGTTCATACGCTTTTCCAAATCGGCGGCAACCCCTGTATAAACAGAGTTATCCTCACACCTCAGCATATATGTGTAGTACACACAGCATTGCTTTGATTCGAGAGGATTACTCTGTGCAGGCTCGTTACAACAGTCATTGCATAATTCCACTAACTTTTCATCAGCATCGTTCTTTATTCTGCCCTTTTCCAAATTAGGCTTTATAAAGTTATTTAACGAGTACTCCCACAGCGTCTTAGAGCCGTCAGCAGTGTTTTTATTTCTGCTGAGTATCTGGCTCAGCTTCACCCCATGCTCTGACCATGACCTGCCGTCTGCGGCGGAGTTAAGCATTACAGGCTGTAGCTTGTCCATAGTATGTGCAAACTTCGCTTCAGCAGTTTCCGCAGCTTCAAACTCCTCCCAAATTTCGTAAAGCCTTTTGCCCTGATCATCGGGAAGCAGTCCGAAAATTCTGTCTGCCGCTTTCTTTTCCCTTTGCCGCTGGGTTTTCTTACCGTCCTCGTCATAGGCATAGGTATCGCCTGCATCTATCTCCACTATATCATGGATAAGCAGCATAGTCACCGTTTTCAGCACATCAAGCCTTTCATTGGCATACTCACTAAGCAAAATTGCCATTACCGCCATGTGCCAAGCGTGTTCTGCATCGTTTTCCTTTGTTTCGCCGTCAGTCAAGTATGTCTGTCTTTTTATGCTTTTTTCCTTGTCAATTTCTCTAAAAAAGTCAAACTGCTTATCTAGACGCTCACTCATGGTATACCCCTTCTCTTTCAGACTTTAAATTAAATGTTTTACACTGCCTCAACAGTTAACAAAAAAACTGTAAGAAGCACAGCACATAGAACTACAAACCTTTAAACAGCCTGACAAAGTACTTAAATATCAACTACCTTAATTACACAAATCACCTATACAATACTCACCGTCTGTTTCCGTAATCGCAACGCTAAGAATTTCACCACCTATAGGACGGTCTGATTTAACCTTAACAGGGGTGTAATTTTTTGTGTAGCCCTCCCAATAGCCGTCAGCTGTCGGTTGTTCAAAAAGAACATCTTCAGTCAAACCTATTTGACTGTTTAAAAACTCCATGCGTGTTTTATCAGTTATTTCTATCATCTTTTTACTTCTTTGTACCTTGACAGAGTTGTCTATCTGACCTTCTGCCCTTGCGGCAACAGTACCCTCCCTTTGCGAATAAGGAAAGACGTGTGCCTTTGCAAAGGCTATTTTTTCGGCAAAGGCAATGGACTGGGCAAACTCCTCCTCTGTCTCACCTGCAAAGCCAACCATAATATCCGTTGTTATTGAACAGTTTGGAAAAACTTTTCGCAAGTTTTCGACTATAGCCGCATACTCGTCAGACGTGTAATGTCTGTTCATTCTTTTTAGCGTTGCATCGCAGCCGCTTTGCAGCGAGAGGTGAAACTGCGGGCAGAACTTATCAAGCTTTGACAAGCGTTCTATTGATTCCCTATCCATTCTTTCAGGCTCAAGGGAACCAAGGCGAACCCTTTCCACACCATCAATAGAACAGGCACACTCAACAGCGTCGCACAAGTGAAGACCAAGCTCTTGACCATATGCGGAAAGATTTATGCCGACAAGCACAAATTCCTTGTACCCTGCACCCGCCAAATGTGTAAGCTCCTTTTTTAGAACGTCAAGCGGCTTGCTCCTTACAGGACCTCTTGCATAAGGTATAATACAGTATGAACAGTACCTATTGCATCCGTCCTCAATTTTTATAAATGCACGGGTTCTTTCCTCAAAGCGAGAAACCGAAACAAGCTCAAAGTCGCTGTTTCGGGTATACTTATGTACATCTATAATTTGCTTTCTGTTTCTTAAAAACTCCTCTATCTTATCTGCAATCTCACTTCTTAGCGAGTTGCCCAAAACAATATCGACCTGTTCAAATTCCTTTTCAAGGTTAGGATAAGCCTGCGGCATACAGCCTGTTAAAACTATAACTGCGTCCTCTTTGGTTCGTCTGAGGTGACGTATAAGCTTCATCACTTTATTGTCGGAAACGGCAGTAACGGTACAGGAGTTTATAATAAGTATGTCTGCCTGTTCCCTATCGGCGGTATACTCATAGCCACGGGCAATCATTAACTCAGTCATTACCTGAGATTCATACTGATTAACCTTACAGCCAAAATTAAAAACAGAAAAATTCATAACACGACACCTCGTTTGAAATTATATCCACTTAAATTACCTACATATTACAATCC
>CAMWIZ010000280.1 GCA_947174455.1 uncultured Clostridia bacterium
GGGGGAGGTGTCACGAAGTGACAGAGGGGTTGACCGACAGACCAGTATTTCTGCGGTATTTTCGCCCGATTTGCCTAAAAATCCGACTTTGCAATATAAGCACCATATTTAACAAGTGCTTTCTTAACTTGTTCTTTTGAGAAAGATTTTGAGCAATTTATAATTTTTTCTCATCACGCATTTGTAACAATATATCAAAAACCGCCTGTACAGACACTGCGTCCGCACAAGCGGTTAAATAAATTATTATTTATTAACTGTTTTTAACCTGCATAAAAACATTCAAGCAGGAATTGTTAAAGCTTTTGTTCGACTTTTTGCTCAGATATTACCTTGACTTTTCGCCGTTTGTAATTTCCTGGTCTGTTTTATCCTTTTGCTTCTGCGGTTTTCTTAGTCGAAGCTTTTTCCTCTGTATCAGACTCAGCCTCGTCTGTTTCTGCTTCGAAAGCCTTTTCAGGCTCTTTCTCAACAGGTTCGGGAGCAGACAGCTCCTCTTTTAGGATAAAGTAAAGAACACCAAGCGGCGGGAGTGTAATGTTCAGGGAGTAGTCAAGTCCGTCTTTTTCAACAGCATCTGTGGTTACAAAATCGTCGTTAGTAATTCCGCAGCCACCGAATTCCTCGCTCTCTGTATTAAGCACCTGCTCATATACGCCGTACACAGGAGCACCTACCCTGTAGTTTTCTCTCGTAACAGGCTGGAAGTTGCAGACTACCAAAACCTCACTGCCGTCATTGGCAATTCGTCGGAATGCAATTATGCTCTTTTCCGAATCGTCAAGTGCAACCCAACGGAAACCGTTCCAATCGTAGTCATTTTGGTACATGGCAGGTGTGTCACGATAGAAGCAGTTTAGCTTTGAGAAAAATTTGTTCAGCTTTTCGTGCTTTTCGTACTCAAGTAAATTCCACTGTAACTGCTCGTTTGCGTTCCACTCGTCAAACTGACCTATTTCTCCACCCATAAACATAAGCTTCTTACCGGGGTGGGCCATCATATATGCGGCATAACCCCTGAATCCTTGGAACTTCATGTCATAGTAACCGGGCATTTTATTTATAAGCGAGCCTTTGCCGTAAACCACCTCGTCATGCGACAGCGGAAGTATAAACTTCTCGGAAAAAGCGTAAACCAAGCTGAACGTAAGCTCATTATGATGCCAATTTCTCCACAATGGATCTTCCTTGATGTACCCGAGTGTGTCGTTCATCCAACCCATATTCCACTTATAATCAAAGCCAAGACCGTAGTCCTTTATCGGGTATCCCGTTACGTTTGCCCATGCTGTACTCTCCTCGGCTATCATCATTGCCGTTGGACAGTTCTCGTGAACTACCGTGTTCAGTTTTTGCAAAAACTCCACAGCTACAAGGTTTTCTCTGCCGCCGAATTGATTCGGAAGCCACTCTCCGTCCTTGCGGTTATAGTCAAGGTAAAGCATTGATGCTACCGCATCTACTCTGATACCGTCAAAGTGATACTCCTTAAGCCAAAGCATAGCTGAAGATATAAGGAAGCTTGCAACCTCATAACGGCTGTAGTTAAATATATATGTTCCCCATTCCTTATGCTCGCCTATTCTCCAGTCCTCGTACTCGTAGCAGCCTGTACCGTCGAAGCGTGCCAGACCGTGTCCGTCCTTTGGAAAATGTGCAGGTACCCAGTCGAGAATTGCACCTATTCCTGCCTCGTGGCATTTATCTATAAAATACATTAAATCCTTAGGCTCACCGTACCTTGATGTTGCAGCAAAGTAACCCGTTACCTGATACCCCCAAGAGCCGTCAAACGGAAACTCGGTAAGCGGCATAAACTCAATATGGGTATAACCCATTTTCTTCACATAAGGTATAAGCTCGTCGGCAAGCTGTCTGTATGTGTAGTAACTGCCGTCTTCATTCCTCTTCCAAGAGCCTGCATTAACCTCATAAACATTCATCGGCTGCTCTGTATGCGGGTGCTTTGTCTGGTATTCATACCACTTGTCGTCACTCCACTCGTAGCCTTCAATGCTGTAAGCCCTTGAGGCATTTTCGGGACGAAGCTGGCAATAGAATGCGTAAGGGTCTGTCTTGAGTCGTTTTTCACCCCAAGATGTTTCCACGCAGAATTTGTAATTATCTCCCTCGCACACGTTCGGCACAAAGGTCTCCCAAACCCCTGAGTCATACATTCTGAACATGTAGTTAGCCTCGTTGTTCCAATCATTAAAATCGCCGACAACGGACACACTATTGGCATTTGGTGCCCATACTCTGAACACAGCACCGTCCTGCCCGTTTTGATTTATAAAATGCACACCCATAAGCTTGTACGCATCAATAGATGAACCCGACAAAAACTTGTCAAGCTGCAGTTTTTCATTTCCCATAAAATCCCTCTTTTCGTAAAGTGACACACCGCAAAGAATTGCCGGCGGTTGGATATTAAACTTCTTAAGGAGGCACTGATTAAATATGGTGCTTAGACTGCGAAGTCGGATTTTCAGGCAAATTGGA